>DASTOZ010000658.1:0-9523 GCA_035762365.1 Pyrinomonadaceae bacterium
ACCTGGGCGCGGGCCGGACGGAGTCGCGCGGCGGTCAGGGACAGCAAACCAGCGCAGAGGACAACGATCAGTAAACTGTGTCCCAGGTCTTGACGGACATCGAAACGCGCGTGCTGGGGGCGTTGGTGGAGAAGCAGGTGACTACGCCTGAATACTATCCGCTGACGCTCAACGCGTTGACGCTCGCCTGCAATCAGAAAAACAATCGTCATCCGGTTACGTCGTATTCGGAGAGCCAGGTGTCTGCCGCGCTCGAGAGTTTGCGCGAGAAGAACCTGGTTTATGTTTTTTACGGGAGCACCAGCCGCGTTCCGAAGTACAAACACGTCGTGCCGGAGGTGATGCATCTCAACGCGGCTGAGACGGCGTTGATGTGCGTGCTGATGTTGCGCGGGCCGCAGACGTTGGGGGAGTTGCGTGGGAACGCGGCCCGGCTGCACGAGTTTGCCGGGTTGGACGAGATCGAGCAGACGTTGAATGGCTTGATCTCGCGCGACGACGAGCCGCTGGTGGTCCGTTTACCGCGACAGGCCGGGCAGAAGGAAGTTCGCTTCGCGCATCTGCTGTCGGGTGAAGTTCATGTTGAAGCTGTGGTTGAGGAACAGCGACCGCTGCGTGAGTCGCTCGAACAAAAGGTCGAAAAGCTATCCGCGGAAATTGAGAATTTGAAACAGCAGTTTGAGGAATTCAAAAAACAATTTGAATAACACGGATCGATCCGTGGTGCTGTTTCACGTTTGGGCACGTGATTCAGCTATGCAAATTCCGCCTCGCGCAGTATAATTTTCGTCCCTTATGAGTCTCGAACTGTTTCATCCAGCGGTTGCGCGCTGGTTCGGCCGGACCTTCCCCGCGCCGACCGACCCGCAGTTGCAAGCATGGCCTGTAATCAAGCAACACCGCCACACGCTGATTGCTGCGCCGACCGGATCCGGTAAGACACTCGCCGCTTTTCTTTCAGCCATCGACGATCTCGTTCGGCTCGGAGTCGAAGGAGAGCTCGACGACACGACGCGCGTCATCTACGTCTCACCGCTCAAAGCTCTGAGCAACGACGTCCAGCGCAACCTGCAGACACCACTCGAAGGAATTCAAAAAGAACTTCAGGCACTTGGGCTGCCTGAAGTGAACATCCGCACGCTGGTCCGGACCGGCGACACGCCCGCGTCCGAGCGGACGGCGATGACGAAGCGTCCGCCGCACGTCGTCGTCACAACACCCGAATCGCTCTACATCCTGCTGACCAGCGAAGGCGGACGCCGTATGCTGGAAACGGCGCGCACACTCATCGTCGACGAAATTCACGCCGTCGTCAGCGACAAGCGTGGCTCGCATCTCGCGCTTTCGATCGAGCGACTCGAACAATTAACGTCCAACAAGCTGGTTCGAATCGGCCTCTCGGCAACACAGCGTCCGATCGAAGAAGTAGCCCGTTTCCTCGTCGGCACTCCAAACATCAGCGAAGATCAAACTCCCGACTGCGCGATTATCGACAGCGGTCATGCGCGCAAGCTCGACGTCGCTATCGAACTGACCGACTCGCCGCTGCAAGCCGTCATGTCGGGCGAGGTTTGGGAAGAAGTCTACGATCGACTCGCGGAACTCATTCGCCAGCATCACACCACGCTCGTCTTTGTAAATACTCGCCGGCTGGCCGAGCGCGTTTCGCGTCATCTTGGTGAACGGCTGGGCGATGAAAACATCGCTGCACATCACGGCAGTCTCGCGCGCGAACAGCGTCTTTCCGCGGAACAACGGCTCAAAGCCGGCGAACTCAGCGCGCTCGTCGCCACCGCTTCGCTCGAGTTGGGCATCGACATCGGCGACGTCAATCTCGTCTGCCAGCTCGGTTCGACGCGATCGATCGCGAGTTTTCTCCAGCGTGTTGGCCGTTCGAACCACACTGTCGCCGGGTTTCCCAAGGGCAGAATATTTCCGCTGTCGCGCGACGAGTTGGTCGAGAGCGCGGCGATTATCGATTCAGTGCGACGTGGCGAACTCGATCGCCTCGAGATCCCGGAGCGGCCGCTCGACATCCTGGCGCAACAGGTTGTCGCCGCAGTCGCCGCCGAAGAGTGGACCGAAGACGATCTGTTCGCAATGGTCCGTCGCGCCTATCCGTATCGCAACCTCGAACGCGAACAGTTTGATTCGATCGTGCGCATGCTGGCCGAAGGCTTCTCGACGAAGCGCGGCCGTCGGTCGACTTATCTGCACCACGACGCCGTCAACAAACGCCTGCGCGGTCGTCGCGGTGCGCGTCTGGCGGCCATCACCTCGGGCGGCGCGATTCCCGATACGGCCGATTACGCCGTCGTGCTCGAACCGAGCGATCTCGTCATCGGCTCGGTCAACGAAGACTTCGCGATCGAGAGCCTGCAAGGCGACATATTCCAGTTGGGCAACACTTCATGGCGCGTGCTGCGCGTCGAGCAGGGCAAGGTCCGTGTCGAAGATGCTCATGGTCAGCCACCGTCGATTCCGTTCTGGTTGGGTGAAGCTCCGGCGCGGTCGCATGAGTTGTCGACGTCCGTTTCGCGGCTGCGGGAAGAAGTGGCCGACCGCGTCAACCCGGAGAACCCGACTCTCGGCGCCGCGATCGATTGGCTGACTGACGAAATTGGACTGACGCAGTCCGCAGCGGAACAGATCGCAGATTATCTTGCGGGCGCCAAGATCGTTCTCGGCGTCATGCCGTCGCAGGACAACCTCGTGCTCGAACGCTTTTTCGACGACAGCGGCAGCATGCAACTCGTCCTGCACGCGCCGTTCGGCAGCCGTTTGAATCGCGCCTGGGGACTCGCGCTGCGGAAACGCTTCTGTCGCAAGTTCAACTTCGAGCTACAAGCCGCCGCGACTGAAGATGCGATCGTTCTCTCGCTTGGTCCAACCCACAGTTTTCCACTCGAAGACGTCTTTCATTACTTGAATTCCAAGACCGTCCGGCAACTGTTGTGTCAGGCATTGCTCGACGCGCCGATGTGGAACATTCGCTGGCGCTGGAACGTCACGCGCTCGCTCGCCGTGCTGCGGCGTCGCGGTGGCAAGAAGATCCCGGCGCAGTTGCAGCGCATGGATGCCGAGGATTTGTTGACTGCTATCTTCCCCGACCAGGTTGCGTGCGCTGAAAACCTTCCCACCGGCGAACGAGAGATTCCATCGCATCCGCTGGTCGATCAGACGGTCAAAGATTGTCTCGAAGAAGCGATGGACATCGAGGGCCTCGAACGACTGTTGGCCTCGATCGAGCGCAATGAGAAGAACCTCTTCGCGCGTGACGTGATTGAAGCGTCGCCGCTCTCGCAGGAGATACTCAACGCTCGTCCCTACGCATACCTCGATGATGCGCCGTTGGAAGAGCGCCGCACACGCGCTGTATTTCAGCGTCGCTGGCTCGACCCCGAAACGGCGAGCGATCTCGGCAAGCTGGACCAGGCAGCGATCGATCGTGTTCGCGAAGAGGTCTGGCCCGATCCGCGCAATGCTGACGAGCTGCACGATGCGTTAGTCGAATTGGGATTTATCGAAGCAAGAGCCGAGTGGCAGGAATTCTTTAACGAACTCGTGGCCGATAGACGAGCATCCGTGTTAATTCCCAGTTTATGGGTCGCGGCAGAGCGGCTGCCACAGATCAAAGCGATATTTCCAACCAGAGAATTAGATCCGCCGATCACCGCTCCAGAAAGCGTCTCGAGGACCGCATGGACTGTTGAAGATGCACTGACTGAAGTTTTGCGTGGCCGTTTGGAAGGACTCGGCCCCGTTTCTGTTGGTTCTTTGATGAAGTCGTCAGGGTTGAGCCAACTCGAGATCGAAACCGGCCTGCTGCGACTCGAAGCTGAAGGCTTCGTCATTCGCGGGCGCTTCACACCCGGCACAACGGAAACCGAGTGGTGCGCCCGACGTCTGCTCGCGCGAATCCATAGCTACACCTTGAATCGCCTGCGACAGGAGATCGAGCCGGTCGCCTCAACCGACTTCATCCGTTTCCTGCTTGCCTGGCAAAAGGTCGCGCCGGATCACCAGATGGAAGGACCGGAAAGCGTCCGCGCCATCATCGATCAGCTCGAGGGTTTCGAAGCTCCTGCCGCTGCCTGGGAAGGCGAACTCCTGCCTGCGCGGCTCATCGAATACGATCCGGCGTGGTTGGATGCGCTGTGTCTCAGTGGCGAAGTTGTTTGGGCACGATTAACCCCGCCAGTACGCACCGCAAGCAACGACGGAGATCGGTCGCGCGGCTCGGGTCCGGTGCGAAACACGCCAATCGCTCTGCTGCGGCGCAAGAACTTCGCCCTCTGGAATGCCGTCTTCCCACAAACATCTCAGCCGAACGCATCGACAGAATTCGCAACCACCACGCGTTTGGTCTACGACTACCTGCACGAACGCGGCGCGTCGTTCTTCACAGACATCGTCGAGAACACTGAACTCCTGCGCAGTCAGGTTGAAGAAGCGCTGGCGGAGCTCGTCGCCACAGGTGTCGTGGTTTCCGACAGCTTCGCCGGACTGCGAGCCTTGTTGACGCCCGGCAGTCGCAAGACGCAAGCGGCGGCCAGACGCAAACACCGGCAACCGGTTTACGAAATGGCGTCCGCGGGACGCTGGTCCATACTCAAACGCGCTCCTTCAGCCGCAAACTCATCCACTCAAAAACAATCAGACCTTGAACTGGCTGAAGAGGTCGCCTGGGTGCTGCTGCGCCGCTACGGCGTCGTTTTCAAACGATTGCTGGAGCGAGAGGGGATGAACGTGCCGTGGCGCGTGTTGTTGCGCGTCTATCACCGCCTCGAAGCGCGCGGTGAGATTCGCGGCGGACGTTTCGTCGCGGGCATCTCCGGCGAACAGTTCGCACTGCCCGAAGCAGTCGGCATGTTGCGTTCGATTCGTCGCGAAGGTGCGCAGCAGAGCATGATCTCAGTCAGCGCCGCAGACCCGTTGAACCTCGCCGGCATCATCACACCGGGCAGCCGCATCACGGCCCACACAGGCAACCGCGTGCTCTATCACGACGGCGCTCCGATCGCCGCTCTCGAATCAGGCGAGACGCGTTTCCTCGTCGAACTCACGCGCGCAGTCGAGTGGCAAGCGAAGGCCGCGCTGGTCCGTAAGGCAACCCGCCCGGAACTGAGATCCTATCTGCGCCGTCCCGCGTGATGTAAATTCGTGTTCGTTCATCCGCGCACGAAATCGTGTCGCGTCCTGATGCAACTCTCACCTAAACACCGATTTAAAAGGATTTCTTTCTCCAACGCGCCAAAGGCACGGTGCTTGCCAAATCCCTGCACAGGGAGGTTTCTAGAATTATGAAGCTTGGTTACTCGAGTAAGAAAACTGGTGGATACTTACTGGCATTCTTCCTACTGTTTGGCATCCTGGTCACAGTCGCCAGTTCTACTGCTCAAGCGCAGTATCCTTACGATCGCTACCGCAACGACCGTTATCGCGATGATCGTTATCGCTATGACCGTTACCGTCAAAACGGTTTTCAGGTAGCGCGGCAACAGGGTTACAGCTACGGGCTCAACGTCGGCGCGGCAGACGCACAGCGCGGACAGAGCTTCAACCCGCAGCGTTCGCGTTACTACCGCCACGCCGATCAGGGCTACAGCTCCTATTACGGAAGCCGGGGGCAATACCGTCAAGTGTTCCGTGACGCGTTCGTCCAGGGCTATCGCGAGGGTTACCAGCGATACGCTTACAACCGCGGTCGAGGTGGTTGGGGCAACCGCTGGCCGTAATCTGATCTGACAAAAACCAGCCGAAGGGGCCTCGAGTTTCGAGGCCCTTTTCGTTTGGCGTCTTTTGCCGTCCACCCGCGCAGAAGAAAAAACCTGGAATCCCCTCGCGATTGAAACTGCCTTTAAGGAGGAAAGGCGTTTATCCGGTTCGACAGAATGGGTGCCAAATTGAAATTACTTGCTCGCAAAAATCAACTCATCTCGTTCTCACGATTTGCCCTCGTGAAGCCGAGAATCACCGTACCGTCGAGTGAAGCGTTCATGCGCGTCAGCTATGCGACCGTCCGCGAAGGCCGTTCGGGCCGGGTCTGGCCGCCGGAGGTGCTGCGCAAATTCCAACTCGCGGAAATCATCACCGAAAGTTCAATTAACCATTACGTCCTTCGTGACACCAGCATCTCGCCCGTGCGATCCGTGTAGAATTCACCAAAACACGATCGCGGGGAGGGTGTGGTGAATGATCCAATCGTTATTCTCGGAATAGCTGGAAGCCTGCGTAAGGAATCGTATAATCGTTTGCTGTTGCGAGCGGCGCAGGAGCTGTCGCCGGAAGGCGCGCGGATCGAGACGTTCGAAATCGACGGCATGCCGGCGTTCAATCAGGATGAGGAAGCAGACCCTCATCCGCGAGTCGTCGAACTGAAGCAGCGCGTTCGCGCCGCCGACGCCATCCTGTTCGTAACCCCCGAATACAACTACTCGATTCCCGGCGTGCTGAAGAATGCGATCGACTGCGCTTCCCGGCCGTACGGCGACAGCGCCTGGTCAGGAAAACCGGTGGCAGTCATGGGTGCGTCAATCGGTGCGATCGGCACGGCGCGCGCGCAGTATCACCTGCGACAGGCCTTCGTGTTTCTCAACATGTTTCCGGTGAATCAGCCGGAGGTCATGGTCGGAAACGCTCAAAAACGCTTCGACCAGGAGGGAAAGTTGACTGACGAGACAACGAAACAATTGGTCCAGCAACTATTGGCTGAGCTTGTGAATTGGACCAAACGACTTTCGAATGACGCACGCTGATTCAAAAACCAGATCCAGGTAAAGAGCTACGAATTCAAAGAAGAGTTACGGCATTGCTATCCCCTTTTTGATGTTTCGCTGCCATGCTTCGTAATTCCTGATCCGGCGTTTGGCTTGCTTGCGAGTCAGTTTCATTTCCTGGGCTACGTAATCGATTCGGGCGGTCCGGTCTTTCTTCTTATCAAACCTGTCGCCTGGGGCTCTTAGATAAAACTTGTAGGCAGTGGACCATTCTGCTTTTACCTCTTCAGTGGCCTGGACACCACGTCTTTCTGGCATGCTGCGGGCTCCCTTCAGGAGTTTTTTGCTTGCGGATTCTACACGAGATACGGCTGTTTTCGGAATTCAGAAGCGCCGAGTTGCAGTCCCAAATCGTGGAATTTTTATGACCGTTTGAACCAGCGAAGCAACGACAAAGTGCTCAGGACCACCGCTGCGCCTACCAGTCCATACACGACGTAAGTAACCACATCCGAGTTCAAGTAAGCGATTACCTGCCGGCCGAAATAAAGGGCCAGAATCGCTTCCGCTGTGTAACGGACCAAACGGCCCGCGAACACCGCTCCAAACAGCTTCCGGCGCGAACACTGCAATGCCGAAGCACTCATGATCACGGGCGTGAAAGGGAACGGCGGCGGCAGCAACGTTGCCACCAACACGGTAATGCCCAGCTTGTTTTCGAGCTTTTGTTTTATTCGTTCGAGCTTTTTCGGTTTTACAAAGCGCTCCAAACCCTTCTCGCCTGCTTTGCGCATCAGCAGATCCACCACGAAGACGCCCAGCACTGAACCAACTGCCGAAATAAGCACATAAGCGATCCAGATCAGGCTTTCGCGATTCGAACTCACGAGTGCGATGAGCAGCAGATCGTTGCCGAACGGCAGGACAAGGAACGACGAGTCGAGCGCACTCATCAGGAACAGTCCGGGCATACCCATCCGGAGCATTGTGCGCAGCACAACCCTGGTAGTAGAAACAAGAAATAGTGTTCGCACCCGGCAGAGCTCCTGTGGTCTATTGCACAGCGATTAGTCGTGTTGGCTCAGGGGGGGGTCGGGTCGGTGATTGGAGGTGGCGTATCGGGTTCGCGCACGGGTGCTCTGGGTTGCGGATTCGCGTCCGGAGGCAAGGGGATTGGACTCGGATTCGGTTGCTCCGGTTCAGACGGATCGTGTGGTGTTACAGGCGGTATTTCCGGTTTCTCGATCGAATCCGCAAATCGCCTGGCGGTGATATTTGTCAAACGGTTCGTTTCCCCCTTGTTCGAACGCGCGTTAGTTCGGCCGGATGTTCCCGGTCAAACGCATGAAGCCTGGACCAACCTGCGGCGCTGGCCGCGGATTCAGCAGTCCCTGAACGATCTGTAGACGCGTCATGATCCTTGCTTCGGCGATTTGAAAACGGCCGGCGAGCACTTCCGCGCGCTCGAAGTCATTGGCCGCCAGCGTCGCGAGCTCCTGACCGACCCGGTTGATCGTCGAACTTAAACCATTGGACGGTTGGATCGTCATTTCTCCATCACGAAACATGTTCATTTCGAACCCATTCAGGACGGCCGCCGCCGCGAGCAGTTCGTTGATCTGGCTAATCGCGGGTTCGAGCACTTCGAAACTGCGGCCTGGATCCACCGTCGCAAACGCGCGGGCGACGCGCAGTTGTTGTTCAAAGTGTTCGTAGCTAGTCGCGCGCCGGTTTGTCATCTGCTTTGCTTCGTCCAGCAACTGCGTCGCGAGCTTTGGATTGGCTTTCTGCGCGTCCAATGACAACTGAAGCAGGAAGTTGAGCTTATCGTTGTCGCTCGGCAGGCCATTCATCATTTGCCTGATCTCGTCGAAGCGGGCGGTGTCGGCTTTGAGCGCGAGTTCGCGATACTGGATTCGCTGCAACACGGAGTCGCGAGTGTTTGCCGTCAGATGGTCCGTCGCAATCTGGCGCGCGCGGTCTGTGTTTCCTTCTTCAAGGGCCTTGAAAGCAGCTTGCTGATACAGACGGTTTTGCATCTGCGGCGGAGCGGTTGCGGCTGCTTGAATCAGGTTGTCGACGGTCGGGTTTTGGGGCGGCGGAACGTATTGCTGATTGGCCATGCCCTGCAAGTTTCCGGCGCCGAGTTCAGACAACTTCGCTTTTACTGCGGCTGCCTTCGTGGGGAGCTGCTGTTCGATGACCGGCATCGCGATCATCAAGCTGGCGATCAGTCGCCGCGCGTTCGCCTGTTCGATCTGCGATTCTGTCGGTTGATTTTGTCCGGGTCTGATCGTGGTAACCGGAGGTTGAGGTCCAACGCCCGACCGAGGACGTTGCGGCGCCGGGGTTGCAGCGTTGCGCTGGTTAGTTTGCGCGGGTGGTGGCGCCGCTTTCAACGCCGCATCGATCACGCTCGACAACAGGTCAACGTAAGCTGACTGTTCGAGCGTCGCGACTCGCCCGCCAAGAGGAATGCCCGCCGGTAACGGATTCACCGCGGCGCCATCACTTGCTGGTTGCCGCACGCCTGCATTCAACATCGACTGCGCGAGAGTCGCGGCCTCGTTGTTCGTCAAGATGTTTGCCGACTGAAGTCGTTTCACCGTTTTGTCGGCGAGCTTCGCACCGGCGTCCGGATCCTGTCGGTACAACTGGTTAATGACCTCGCTCACGGTGCGGGGAAACTGGCCCTTTTCCATTATCTGCTCCGCATTTTGTGCGGCGAGTTTTGGATCGAGCGCAGCGACACGGCCGAGTAGAATCTGTTCGAGATTATCTTCGGTGTTGAACTGCGGCGGGCG
>DASTOZ010000659.1:0-7228 GCA_035762365.1 Pyrinomonadaceae bacterium
ATCGTCAATCCCGATAAGAAGACCGAAAAGTTCACGGGCGTGTTGGTCGACGGTTACGAGATGCCGATGATCGACGGCAGCAAACGTGAATTGAAAATGTCTGAGGTGAAGCCGGGCTTGCGCGTCAGGGCTTTTTACAAGTCGAAGACGCAGGAAGTTGCGGGACAGAAGACAAAGATAAACCTCATCAACCGGTTTCAGTTCCTGGGTCACGACGATTACACGCGACTTCGTCACATGTTGAGAGTCGAACCGTCTCTTCCGGTTTCCAAGGCAGCGGATGAATTGCCGAAGAAGGATCCGATCAAGCTCTTTGTGGCATTTGAACCGCGAGGCATGGACATAGGTTTAGTCCAATGGGTGGGCCAATGGAACAAGGAACAATCGGCAAAGTATGGCCGAGTCGAACTCGTCGATGATCTCGCCCAGGCCGACGCCTCGCTGGTCTTCATCTGGGGTGACGATGATTCTTACGCAGTGCTGCCGGTAATGATGTCGTACAAGGGCTCCGAGTATAGCGACTACGGTTACGGTACTGCTTATCTGGCGAGCAAGAACGACACCGAACTGCGCGTGTCGTCGCGATGGCGCGTCATGGTCGACACAAAACAAACGGACCTCACAGGGTTCTCTCTGGGAAAACAGATCGAGAAAAGATTGAAAGCCAGACAAAAGTAAACTAAGTTCCGTTCAAGCGGTCGCAATACATAGTCCCAGACGCATTTCTTCGCATTTCTTCTCGAGGAGCACCACCATGCCAAAGAAGTCCTTCTGGACGTTCGCCCTTGCTCTAGTCGCGTTCTGTCTCGTTGTTCTGTTCGCTTCGAATGAAGACGTTCATTCACAACGCGCGGCGCCGAGGCCGGAGGAACTTCAACGCCGCCGCGACATCGAGGCCGAGCTACAGTCGATCGCGATCGTCGAGCGCAAGCTAATGATCCCGATGCGTGACGGAACGCGCATCGCCACCGACGTTTACCGGCCCAAAGACACTTCGAAAAAATACCCGACCGTCTTCGTCCGTACGCCGTACAACTTCAACTTTTGGGACGTTCGCAACGGCGTGCCGCGCGATCTATCGAGCGAGCTCGAGGCTGTGAAACGCGGTTACGCGTACGTGAACATGAACGAACGCGGCCGCTTCTTCTCGGAAGGCAACTACGACATTCTTGGACCACCGCTGACGGACGGCGTCGACGAGTTCGCCTGGATCTCGAAACAGTCGTGGTCCAACGGAAAGGTCGGCACGATCGGTTGCTCCTCGACTGCTGAATGGCAGTTGGCGGTGGCCGCACAGGGGCATCCGGCGTTTACGACGATGATCGTGCAGGGTTTCGGCGCGGGCGTTGGACGCGTTGATGGTTTTTACGAACAGGGTAACTGGTATCGCGGCGGCGCGGTGCAGATGTTGTTCATCGCGTGGCTTTACAGTCAGCAAAACCAGGTGCGTCCGATGTTCTCGCCAAAAGCGACGCAGGAGGAACTGATTGGCGCCTCGCGAGCTTTCGATCTTGCGGCGCAGTTGCCGCCGGTCGACTGGTCGAAAGCGCTGCGGACATTACCGGTGAAAGACATCATGAAAGCCGCCGGTGGACCAAAGGGCATCTTCGCGGATCACATGCCGGTCGACACTGGCGGCGCGATGATCGAGCGCGAGCCGAACGATCGCGCGTGGTACAAGGGCGGGTTGTGGCACGACAACATGAAGATCGACATCCCGGGTTTCTGGTTCATGTCGTGGTACGACGTGTCGATCGGTCCAAACCTCGCGGCCTACAATCACGTGCGCAAGACTGCGTCTCCCGCCGTTGCTGATAAACAGTTTGCGATCATCGCGCCGACGCTTCACTGTGCTTACCGTCGCTCGACCGAGAACACGATCGTCGGCGAGCGCAACGTCGGCGACGCGCGTTTGAACATGGACGAGCTCACGTACGGCTGGTTCGATCATTTTCTGAAAGGCGAGGAGAACGGGGTGGTCGGAAAGACGGCGCGCGTCCGTTACTACACGATGGGTCTCAACAAGTGGCAGGTGTCAGACACGTGGCCGCCGAGTGGCGCGCAGCCGATGACGTTGTTTCTGTCGAGTGCCGGCAAAGCGAATTCGTTGAATGGCGACGGCATGCTCGTGGAAGCTTCGCCGGCGGCGGATTCGCCGGACAGGTTTGAATACGATCCGATGAACCCCGTGCCGTCCGTTGGCGGGAATGTTTGTTGCACTGGCAACGCGATTACGGCGGGTGCTTTCGATCAGCGACAGAACGAAGCGCGTCCCGACGTGCTCGTCTACAGCACCGAACCGTTGAAGGAAGGCGTTGAGGTTAGTGGGTCGATCGAGGTGACGCTCTACGTTTCGTCTGACGCGAAGGACACTGACTTTACAGTGAAGCTGCTCGACGTTTATCCGGACGGGAAGGCTTACAACCTCGACGAGACGATTCAGCGGATGCGCTATCGCGATGGTTACGACAAGCCGAAAGTCTGGATGCAAGCGGACAAGGTTTACAAGGTGACGCTCTCGCCGCTCACGACCAGCAACTACTTCGCCGCCGGACATCGCATTCGGATTGAAGTTTCCAGCAGCAACTTCCCGCGTTTCGATCGCAACCTCAACACCGGCGGCAGGAATTACGACGAGGCAAAGGGCGTGATCGCGCGTAACGCAGTGCACCATTCGAAGCAGTATCCGTCATCCGTGAAGCTCACCGTCATGCGCAAAATGATTTCGAAAGGAGACGGGCGTTAAGAGAAACACTGATCGAAAAACAGCATGAAGAATGGCGCCGATTACAGTCCCGAGATCTCCGATGCGATCGTTTCTTTCGATCCGGAAACACTCCAACGCCGGCCCGTCGTGAAGTCGGAAGTGTTGCAGCAGTTTTCGCAGTTGGGTAATCGAAAAGCAATGCGCATCGTCGAACGCATACCCGATCGCGACGACGTTCTCGATGCGGACGCCGTCGATCGACTTCTCGTTACGTCGCACTGTGAAATGCAACGGATGTCGGAAGAGTTTCAGCACGGGAAACGTGTCGGCGAACTCTTGAAACCGCTGTTGAAAGCACTGCGTGAAGGTGGACTCAACCGGCGCATTCGTATTGTCGACATCGGCTGCGGCACTGGCTTCGTAGTGCGCTGGCTGATGGCGAATACTTACCTCGGCGGCGACGTCGATCTGATCGGCGCGGACTTCAACCAAGCGCTCGTGAACGAAGCTCGACGTCTCTCCGACCGCGAGCAACTCGACTGCACGTTCGTCGTCGCAAATGCGTTTCGTCTCGCGCAACCCGCCGACATATTTCTCTCGACCGGAATTCTTCATCACTTTCGCGGCGACGGTCTCACCGAGCTTCTGAAGCAGCATCGAGACGCGCGGGCGTTCGTGCATTTCGACTTTCACAGTTCACCGATGTCGCCGTTCGGTTCGTGGCTGTTTCACGCGGTGCGCATGCGCGAGCCGCTGGCGAAGCACGACGGCGTGCTCTCCGCGGTGCGGGCGCACAAGAGTCGACATCTGCTAAACGTCGCGCGATCGGCGGCGCCGGATTTTGTCTCGACGGTCTACGGAACAAGGCTGTGGCGACTGCCGATCCCGCGCGTGTTCCATTCGCTCGTGGGTATTCGACGCGAATACAACGACGCGTTCGTGCGCAACATGGGCAACAGAATCGCCTCGCTGGGAAAGATCGAATGACCTTCTTTCTGCTATGGCTGCTGGCCACGGTGGATTCGGCGTTCATCGGTTATCGCGATGCCGCGGGGCGCAGTGCGTTGATCGACAAGCGACACTATTATCGCCGCGCGTTGCTACGTGGCGCGCTGATGGGCCAGATCGCCGTCGCGATCGCAGGCTCCGTCGCGGTTGGATTGTTAGCTGCGGCGCCTCAACCGAAGTGGTTGTTTGAAACTCTCGAGCACGTTGCGACGCGGATGCTGATGATCTACGTGCCTTACGCGCTGATCCTGATCGCGACATTTCTTGTTCGCGCGATACCGTCAGTCGATATACGAAGCATCACGAGCGTGCTAGTCTTTGGGCCATTTACGTTGATCCGTCCGTTGGTCGTACTGGCAGGCGCGATTTGGGGCCTCCTTGCCGCGCCGACCGCCAGCGTTACGTTGCTGTTGTTCCTGGTCGTCGTTCTCATGCTGGGAATGGAATACGTTCTCGATAGATTGCGAGCACGAGGATTCTTCTATGAAACCTAAGGAACTCACTGTACGGGGCCTGATCCTGGGCGCGCTCATCACGACAGTCTTCACGGCCGCGAACGTTTACCTGGGACTGAAGGTCGGCCTCACGTTCGCATCGTCAATTCCCGCCGCGGTGATCTCGATGGCGATTCTGAGTGTCGTCAAAGACTCGTCGATCCTCGAGAACAACATCGTCCAGACCGTCGCGTCGGCGGCTGGGACGCTCTCGGCGATCATCTTCGTGCTGCCGGGGCTCGTCATTGTTGGATGGTGGACCGGGTTTCCGTTCTGGCAGTCGTTCATGATTTGTCTTACGGGTGGCGTGCTCGGCGTGTTGTTCACGATCCCGCTACGGCGCGCGTTGGTGACGAACTCCGATCTGCCGTATCCGGAAGGCGTGGCGGCGGCGGAAGTTTTGAAAGTCGGATCGGGGACGCGTGGTGAAACAAAAGACGAGACCGGCGAAGCGCGCGAAGGACTTATCGCCGTGATCTACGGCGCAGTTGCTTCGGCGGGTTTGGCGATCGTGACCGCGACGCGCGTTGCTGCTGGTTCGTTCAGCGGGTTTTTTCGTATCGGCGCCGTTGCGTCGAGTGGGTACGACTTCGCCTGGTCGCTTGCGTTACTCGGCGCGGGACATCTCGTCGGATTGTCGGTGGGCATGGCGATGCTCACGGGACTCATCATCGCATGGGGAATCGCAGTGCCGTGGCTGACCTCAACTCAACCCGCGGCGCCGGGCGTCGAGCTTGGCGCGCACACGATTGCGATCTGGCGCACTCAGGTGCGGTTCATCGGCGCCGGTGCGATAGCGGTGGCGGCGATCTACACGTTGGCGCGGCTGGCGAAACCCGTCGTCGGCGGACTCGTCAGCACACTCGCTGCTTCGCGCACGGGCGAGACTCGCGACGATCGCGATCGTGATCTGTCGCCGCAATGGATACTCGTACTGACTATCGCGTGTTTGCTCGTCAGTGGTTGGCTGGCGTTTTCGTTTGCGAGGTCGTCAGTGCTGGCGCCTTACGCGCTTCGCGTGACGTTGATCGCGGTGCCGTTCGTGCTGATTGGCGGATTTCTCATCGCGGGCATTTGCGGTTACATGGCGGGACTCATCGGCGCGTCGAACAGTCCGATTTCCGGCGTCGGCATTCTGTCGATCGTGATGTGTGCTTCATTGCTGATCCTCGTCGTTACGCCTACTGCCGAGACGCGCATGCCGCTCGTTGCGTTTGCTCTGTTTGTGACGGCGATCGTCTTTGCCTGCGCAACGATTTCTAACGACAACTTGCAGGACTTGAAGACCGGACAGCTCGTCGGCGCATCGCCGATGCGACAACAGATCGCGCTGATCGTTGGCGTTGCTGCCGGCGCGTCTGTGATCCCGTTTGTGCTGAACCTGCTGGCGAAGGCGTATGGATTCGCTGGAGCAGCAAACATCGGCGTCGTTGCGGAGAACCCGTTACCTGCGCCGCAAGCGACCTTGATCTCGGCGCTGGCCCAGGGTGTGATTGGCGGCAGTCTGCAATGGAACATGATCGGGATCGGCGCGCTCGTCGGTGTCGGATTGATTTTGCTCGACACGGCGCTGGGCGCGATGAACAAGTTGCGCATTCCGCCGTTGGCCGTCGGCATCGGAATTTATTTGCCGATGTCCGCGACGTTCGCGGTCGTAGTTGGAGCGGTGTTGTCGTACTGGTACAACCGTGCGACGCAATCGTCGCCGAATCCGGAACGTGCTGAACGACTGGGTACGCTCGTCGCGTCCGGTTTGATTGTTGGCGAGAGTCTGTGGGGCGTGCTCAACGCGGGTCTGATCGTCGGGCTGTCAAACGATGCGCCTCTCGGGCTGGTGCCAGCCGACTTCCTGCCCGCGCCATGGCTTGGCATTGCGCTCTTTATTGCATTGATCATTCTGCTGTACGGCTGGATGCTCCGCCGCGCGAAGGCTGCGCGGTAGGTCTTAATCTGCGTTCGCTAATGAGGTATAAAACACGGTTCGTAAACACACTTGGAGGCTCGTGATATGACCACCTCTCGTCGTGACTTTATGAAGACGGCTGCGGTTGCTGCCGGTGCGCTTTCTGTCCCGGAGCTTCCTTCATGGATTAGCAACGTCGCTGCCGCTGAAGCGGCTGCCGCAGCCGTTCTCGATAAGAACGCGCTCGCCGAAGTCGCCCTGAGCACCGCGCGCAAACTCGGCGTAACGTACGCTGACATTCGCATCAACCGCTACCGGAGCGAGTCGATCAACACGCGCGAGCGACAGGTGCAGAACGTCTCGCGCGGACAGAATTTCGGTTTCGGCGTGCGCGTGCTCTACAAAGGCACGTGGGGCTTCGCATCGAGCCGCAGCGTGACTCCGGACGACGTTCGTCGAATCACGCAACAAGCGGTCGAGATCGCGCGCGCCAATTCGGTGTATCAACGCAAACGAATCTCGCTTGTTCCTGTTGAAAAAGTGGTGACGAGTTGGAAGAGCGCCTTTGAAAAAGATCCGTTCGAAGTCTCGATTGACGACAAGATCCAGTTTCTGCTGTCGCTGAACGAGTCGGCCATGAAGACGCAGGGCGTCAGCTTTGTGAACTCGTCGATGGGATGGGTGAACGAGCAGAAGTTTTACGCTTCGACTGACGGTTCGGTTATCGACCAGTACATCATTCGCGCCAATCCGAATTTCAATGTGACGGCCGTCAATCGCGCGAACGGCGACTTTCAATCGCGCAGCGCGCTTGGTGGTCCACAGAGCATGGGCTACGAGTACATCGAGAAGCACGACTGGAAGAAAGAAGCGCAGCAGGCCGGTGAAGAAGCGGTGATGAAGCTGAAGGCGAAATCGGTTGAAGCGGGAAAATACGATCTGGTGCTTCATCCGTCGCACCTGTGGTTGACGATTCACGAGTCGGTGGGCCACCCGACAGAGCTCGATCGTTCGCTTTGGATGGAAGCCAACTACGCCGGCACGAGTTTTTGGACGCCTGATAAGCTTGGGAAACTTCAGTTCGCGTCCGAGATCGTCAACTTCGTCGCCGACAGA
>DASTOZ010000660.1:0-2714 GCA_035762365.1 Pyrinomonadaceae bacterium
ATGCTTGCTCTTTAACCACAAAGAGGCACAAAAGGCACAAAAGGCTCAAAAGGCCGAAGGAAGGGGAGGACCGAGCAAGCAGTTCTCCAAACCGCTTCGGTGTCGCCCTGCCTTTTTGTGCTTTTTGTGCCTTTTCGTGGCCCATGTACGCTCCGGCTTAAGTACGTTTAAAGTCAAAGTGCGCCTGCGTCGGCTTGCCGTAGTTCGTTAGCGCGCCTTCTGGTCCGACGGCGTTCGGGCGTTGAAAGATCCAGTTCTGCCACGCGGTCAGGCGGCCGTAGATCTTCGTGTCCATCGTCTCTGGTCCGGCGAACCGGAGCGACGCTTCCATTCCGGTCAGCGCGTCGGGCGACAGGGAAGTGCGCTCTTCGATGGCGACACGAATTTCGTCTTCCCAATCGAGATCGTCGGGGGCGAAGGTAATGAGACCGAGTTGTTCCGCCTCTTCCGTGTCAAACGTTTTCTTCTTCCCGCCAAAGACGTCGTCGAGTTTCTCCGGCTCTGCGAGAAAGCGCGATTGCAGACGCGTCAGACCGTTGCTCATCGGCAACGCGCCCGCGTTCATTTCGGAGATGGCGATCGTAGCGTCGGAATCCATCAACATGTAACTGCGATCCGATGCGAGCAACAGCTCCAGCAAGTTTCCGGCGAAACAACTGCCGGGTTCGACGATCGCGAAGAAACTCTTGGCGGTGAGATCCAGCCGGCGCACCACGCGCGCCATGTGCAGGATGATCTCGCGCACCAGCCAGTGGTCACGGTTTGCAACCAATGTCTGATCGACGGATAACACGGATTCGATCGAACCCTGTGTGCGAATACATACCAATCCGATCTCCGGTTCGTTCACGCGCAAATTGAGCAGCGTTTCGTCGAGCTCGCGATATGCTCGCAGCGGCCAATACGCGTCGCCGAG
Source organism: Pyrinomonadaceae bacterium (assembly GCA_035762365.1). Lineage (GTDB taxonomy): Bacteria > Acidobacteriota > Blastocatellia > Pyrinomonadales > Pyrinomonadaceae > PSRF01. Next base: position 917 of record DASTOZ010000660.1, read on the forward strand.
TTCAAAGATCCCTTCGGCCGTCGTCGGTTGTTCGCCGTCGGGACCGAGGATCGTCAGATCTGCGTAGCGTTGTTCTCGATGAAGCTCTAACTTCACGTACTGGTAATCGCCCAACGGATTCAGCTTGATGCCGGTAGCATTGCGTTCACCCGCGGCAGCGACGAGCTCCTGCAAACGGGCGTCAATCCCCTCTTGAAATTTACTAGTCGTAAAATGGTCGTCTATTAACCCCCACTCCTTCGCGCGTTTTCCTTTCAATCCCTCGGCGAGCGTCGAAAACACGTCCGCTCGATCGCGTCGCACTTTTCGTTTGTCGACCAGCCGCGTGAGTCCGCCGGTTCCGGGCAAAACACCCAAGAGCGGTACTTCAGGCAGCGAAACCGCAGAGTTGCCATCGTCGACCAGGTAGATCTCGTCACACGCGATCGCCAACTCGTAACCGCCGCCGGAAGCAGTTCCATTCAGTGCGGCGAGGTACCGACGACCTGAATGTTTCGAGTCATCTTCGATCGCGCACCGTGTTTCATTCGTGAACTTGCAAAAGTTGACTTTGAATGCGTGCGACGACGAACCCAGCATGTAGATGTTCGCGCCCGCGCAGAAAATTCGCGGTTTGAGGCTGGTGATCACGACGACGGCGACTTCGGGGTGCTCGAAGCGGACGCGCTGAATCGCGTCGGCCAGCTCGATATCGACGCCGAGATCGTAGGAATTGAGCTTGAGCTTATAGCCTTCGACGAGCGTCTCGTCCTCCTGGACGTCCATTGAAAGCCGCGCCACCGGGCCTGCAATATCGAGCTTCCAGTGTTTATACTCGTTGGGTGATGTTTGAAAGTTAATCATGGCTGGTTCGAACGTTCGTTCGGGATTCTAGACGCCATCGATTGAAAAGGCAAATGACTGCCGATCGGACACTCGCCTTGACAGTTCAGGCTGGGGGCGCGTAGGGTTTGTGGCCTCCGTGGAGGCGAATCTGTTCTGGTGAATGGCGCGGTCTTCAAAACCGTTAGTGAGACCGTGAGAGCGGGCTCAGGTAGGTTCGATTCCTACACGCCTCCGCCAGAGTTACGGAAAAGTGGTATTGCTCTTTGTAATTGGTAATAAAAGCGAAGCTGTCAGAAAAGGATTCCTCACATGATCAGAGATTGGGTCGAGCTAAATATGACTCCAGGCATCGGGCCTCGCGCCGCTGCCAAGCTCCTGGAACGCTTCGGATCTGCCGGTGCCGTTTACAGCGCCACTCGCGGCGAGTTGGAGCAATTGCGTCTGCCGCCTGAGACAGTCGATACGATCATTGCCCGCGACTTGCAGGCGACCGCTGAAGCCGAGATCGACGCGGTAAAACGACTCGGCGGCGACATCCTTTTGTTGGACGACGGGGTTTATCCCTCATCCTTACGTGAGATCTACGACCCGCCTATTGTTCTTTATGTAAAAGGCGCGTGGTCAGAGTGTTTGGATCAACCCTGCATCGCCGTTGTCGGCTCGCGCAGATGTTCGACTTACGGTCAGAACTCGGCGTCGTTGCTGGCGCGCGACCTGGCGCAACGTGAAGTGACAGTCGTCTCGGGCTTCGCACGAGGAATTGATGCCGCCGCGCATCGCGGTGCGCTCGAAGCAGGCGGCCGGACAGTCGCGGTGCTGGGCACCGGGCTCGACGAGATTTATCCGCGCGATCACGCGAAACTGGCCGCGCAGATCCTGGCCCAGGGCGGGGCGCTCGTGACGCAGTTCCCGCTCAAGACACCGCCGGTATCGGAAAACTTTCCGTATCGAAACCGCATCATTAGCGGACTGA
>DASTOZ010000661.1:0-6371 GCA_035762365.1 Pyrinomonadaceae bacterium
GAATCATGACTTTGGAATGGCCGCCCAGCACGGCACTCAGAATCCTGCTAACGGGTGCGGAAATGCTCCATCAGTTTCCTTCGCCCAGCCTATCGTTCAAACTCGTGAACAATTATGGGCCAACGGAGTGCACTGTTGTGACCTCGTCAGGATTGATTTCGCCTGCCGTCTGCTCCGATGCCGTACCAACTATCGGTCGACCGATCACAAACGCGCAGGTTTACATTCTCGACGAAGAACTTCAGCAAGTACCTGCCGGCACGGTGGGCGAGTTGTACATCGGCGGCGCCGGCGTGGCGCGAGGGTATCGTCACCGGCCGGATTTGACGTTGGAAAAGTTTATTCACGATCCCTTCAGCGACGCGCCCGGCGCCCGGCTATACAAGACGGGCGACATCGGTCGCTACTTGTCGAATGGTGAGATCGTCTATGTGGGACGGATGGACGATCAAATCAAAATGCGAGGATATCGGATTGAGCCGAACGAGATCGTCGCAGTGCTCGATCGCCATCCGTCGGTCGCGGCAAGCGTGGTGGTCGCACGCCAGGATGGGAACAACGAGAAACGCCTCGTTGCGTATGTCGTTCTCAACTCCGAGTCGGAGCCTTCGGCGGGCGAATTGCGGACGTTCCTCGCAAACGAATTACCAGCGTACATGGTGCCGGCGGTGTTTGTACGCTTGGACGCACTGCCGTTGACTGAACATGGCAAGATCGATCGTCACGCGCTTCCTGCCCCTGATACCGGGAACACTTTGCGTGACCAGCCATTCACCGCACCTCGTACACCCATCGAGCAACGACTCGCGGCGATTCTGTGCACTCTGCTTCATCTGGACCACGTCAGCATTCACGACAACTTCTTCTTTCTGGGCGGACACTCGTTGTTAGGCACACAGCTCATCGCACAGATCCGCGGCGCGTTTGGTGTTGAGGTCGCGCTGCGAACGCTGTTCGATACTCCCACGATAGCTGACTTATCTTCGGAAATTGAGCGCCTCATACTCGCGAAAATTGAAGCGATGAATGAAGACGAAGTTCAACGCTTACTCGTCTGATCTCGCACCCGATCGTTTTAGAACCAGGCAAATAGTCGAATAGTTTTACAAGGGAGTCGTCGATGTCACCGCAGAAGCTGTATCGATGTCGTGGGCTGTGGCCTCGAGTTGTTATGTGTTGGAGTTTCCTGATCGCGGGCACTTCGGTGAGCGCGCAGGATCCATCAATCGTCGGACAATGGTCGGCTGTCCAAACTTTGCCGATCGTAGCTGTTCACGCGCACCTGTTGCCGACCGGCAAAGTGCTGATCTATCCCTACACCGACGATCCTCACTTGTGGGATCCGGCCACGGGAACAATCACATCCGCAGCCCTGGCTGGCTTCAACATTTTCTGTACCGGTCATGCGTTCCTGGCGGATGGCCGCCTCTTCGTGGCTGGCGGCCATATCGCCAACAACGTGGGCGAAGCCAAAGCCGCGATCTATGACCCGTTTACCAATTCCTGGACCCGGCTGCCCAACATGAACGCCGGGCGCTGGTATCCAAGCAATACCACGCTGCCCAACGGAGATGTTCTTGTCGTTTCGGGCGATCAGGACACTACTGTCGGAGTCAACACGCTGCCTCAGGTTTGGCAAACAGCAACCAATAGTTGGCGAAACCTCACGAACGCTCAGTTGGGATTGAACCTTTATCCGGCCATGCACCTCGCGCCGAACGGAAAAGTCTTCATGTCGATACCAAGCGAGATCACCCGCTATCTCGATACTTCCGGCTCGGGGCTTTGGACCACAGTGGCGATTCGCCAGTACGGCTTCCGCAGCTACGGATCGTCGGCGATGTATGACGATGGCAAAATTCTCGTGGCCGGCGGCGGCGATCCTCCAACCAACACGGCCGAAGTCATCGATCTGAACGTGGCAAGTCCCTCATGGCGGTTCGTGGGCTCGATGAGTAGTCCGCGGCGACAGTTTGACCTGACGCTTTTACCGGATGGCAACGTATTAGCGACAGGTGGCAGCAGCGGATCCGGATTTGATAATTCAACCGCTCCGGTTTTTGTCGCCGAGATATGGAATCCGGCAACAGAGCAATGGACAACGGTGGCGGGCAATACCAAATACCACGGCTATCACTCCAATGCTCTGCTGCTCCCGGACGGTCGTGTTCTCACCACGGGTGGAGATGATCAACCAAACGCGGAAATCTTTTCGCCGCCGTATTTGTTCAAAGGAGCGCGACCGACCATCAGCTCTGCTCCGGCCGCCGTAGGTTATGGCCAAACCTTCTTCGTTCAAACGCCGAACGCTGCCAGCATTACCAAAGTGACATGGATCCGATTGCCATCGGTCACTCATGCCTTCGACATGAACCAGCGAATCAACCGCTTAAATTTTTCGCAAGCCTCCGGCGGATTGAACGTTACGGCTCCGGCAAGCGCAAATCTGTGTCCACCGGGGCACTACATGATATTCATTCTGGACGGCAATGGTGTGCCCTCGGTGGCTAAGATCATTCAAATTACTGCCGTCGCCGTAACACCGCCTGCCGCACCTTCGGGCCTTGCAGCGACAGCAATTTCGACCAGTCAAATCAATCTGAGCTGGGTTGATAATGCCAACAACGAAACCGGTTTCAAGATCGAGCGGTGCCTGGGTTCGGCATGCACAAACTTCTCGCAAATCGCTCAACCCGCGGCCGGCGTCGTCAACTATAGTGATACCGGATTAGCAAGCAGCACCAGTTACACCTACCGTGTCCGTAGTTATAACAGCGGCGGAGATTCCTCGTATTCAAACACCGCGACAGCGACGACCTCAGCCGCTGGTCCCGCGCCGCCGTCCGCGCCGATCAATTTAACTGTGACCACGATGTCCGCAACGAGAATCGATCTGAAGTGGACAGACACTTCAAACAATGAAGCCGGTTTCAGGATTGAAAGGTCGCCGGATGGAAATACGTTTACGGAGATTGCCACGGTTGGTGAGAACGCAACCGCTTATTCAAACACCGGCCTGACGTGCAACACGTTCTATCACTATCGCGTTCGCTCGTTTAATACTGCCGGCAATTCCGCTTTCTCGAATAACGCTAAAAAGAAAACATCGCAATGCAGATGAGAAACGCGATGCAGTCGTTTTCATCGCGAGGGAGGAGGAACGTTATGAGACGTCGTATTCGTTGTCGGTCTGGGCTTGTGCTCGCACAGTTGATCCTGTTGGGAGTTGTAACTGCACAACCGGCGGATGCACAGAGTTACACTGTCACTGATCTGGGCACGTTCGGCGGTCCGCGCAGCGCGGCCTTCAGCATCAACAACTCCGGAGAGGTCGCCGGATTTGCGGAGACGGTTGATGGCCGGCACCAGGCGTTCGTCTACGTCAGTGGTGCGCTCTTCAACCTCGGCACGCTTGGCGGCGCAGACAGTTATGCTTACCGCATTAGCGATTCCGGTCTCGTAATCGGTCGCGCAAACAACGCCGAGGGTAAGAACCGCGCATTCGTCACCATCCTCAACGGTTCGATGTTCGACATCAGTTCGCTGGACAGCAGGCTGGGCGGCTCATTCAGCGTCGCCCTGGGCATCAACGGCCTGGGCCAGGTGATCGGCTACTTTCATACTGCCGACGAGCACATGGCGTCGCAAAACCGCGTCTTCCTTTACAGCAATTCACAAGTGACTGACCTGGGCACGTTTGGCGGAGAAGACGGGATAGTAACGGCAATCAATGACTCCGGACAGATGGTTGGCAGCTATGGCACGGAGTCGAAGGCGGATTACGCCGAGCGCACCGCTTTTCTCTACACCGCAGGTAAAGTGATCAATCTTGGAACGCTTGGCGGCAAAGTTACAGTGGCAACGGACCTCAACAACAATGGTCAGGTAGTCGGTTACTCGCAAACCAGGCGCGGGAACTATCACGCTTGCATCTACTCGAGCGGGACTCTTACTGATGTAGGCGTGCTGCCGGGCGGTACTCACAGTTTGGCGTACGGAATCAACAACTCCGGCGAAGTCGTGGGAGCGTCAGACTCCGCCAAGTCGACGTTGCATGCCTTTGTCTATAGCGGCGGACAGATGAGAGACCTCAACACTTTGATTCCCACTAACTCCGGCTGGGTATTAACAGAAGCACGAGAGATTAATAATGGCGGGCAGATCGTGGGCAATGGCATCAAAGATGGTCAGGAACGTGCCTTCCTGCTGACGCCGATCGTCAAATAGTTTCTTCTCAGCAACTCAGCAATCCATTCTTCTAACAGCAAAGAATCATGACGCAGCCAGCTAACAACGCTGATTCGACTCTCAGCCTGTATCACCTGCTCGATCCGGAGGTACTCGCCAATCCCTATCCTCTTTACCATCGTCTGCGGACTGAGGCGCCGGTGCATTGGGATCCCTATCTTTATGCGTGGGTGGTTACTCGGTATTCCGACATAGTTTTTGTGCTGCACCAATTCTCAGCGAAGTGCGCACCGACACCGGAACATCTGGCAGCGATCGGTATGCCGGAGCTGGCCCCGGTGGCCCAATGCATGATGCGACAGATGCTTTTCATGGATGCGCCCGCCCACACGCGTCTGCGGGGACTGGCCTCGATGGCGTTCACGCCTGCGAGAGTCGAGGCTTTGCGATCGCACATTCAGGAAATTGTCGACGGACTGATGGAGCCGTTAGTCGGGGCCGACCGCATGGATGTGATTGCCGATCTCGCTGCTCCCTTACCGGCGATTGTTACCTCTGAAATATTAGGCGTACCAACGTCCGATCGCGATCGCCTCAAGAAGTGGTCGGAAGACTTCGCGGAAGTCCTGGGGAATTTCCAGCACAATCCGGATCGTGCATCGCGAACGTTGAAGTGTGTCGAAGAAATGAACGATTACTTTCGTGATGCGATTCGTCGCTGTCGCGCTCAGCCTCGCGAAGGGTTGGTCCATTCACTAATAACAGCGGAAATCGATGGCGATCGACTGACGGAAGAAGAAGTAATTGCCAACTGCATAGTTACCATGGTTGGCGCGCAGGAAACCACGACTAACCTGATCGGAAACGGAGTGTTGTCGCTACTGCGGAATCCGGATCAGCTTCAAGAGTTAAGAGACAATCCGACTCTAATTCCTTCCGCCGTTGAAGAGCTGCTGCGCTACGAAAGCCCGAGTCAGCACACCACCCGTCTTGCTACCGAAGACAGCGAGCTGGGAGGAAAACGGATCCGCAAAGGACAGGCGGTTATCGTCGTGATGGGCGCCGGCAATCGTGACCCGGAAAGATTTGCCGATCCCGATCGACTCGACGTCGCCAGGCGCGACAATCGGCACCTGGCGTTTGGGTGGGCCAGCCATTTCTGTTTTGGCGCAGCCCTGGCACGCATTGAAGGTCAGATTGCTTTCGATGCGATCGTGAACCGGCTGCCCGATCTGGCACTCGAATCCGGCCCGCTGGTGTGGCGAGAGAACCTCGGCTTACGAGGATTAACTTCACTGCCTGTTACTTTCAGCGCACACGGCGGCGATGCGCGATCGTCCGCGCCTTCGGCTACAGCCCACGTTCACCAAACTCAAATCGGTTGTCCATTCCATCACTGAACACAAGGTCATGAATTCCCTGTCATCTGTAACCGACTTGTCAAAAGCAAAGCGCGATCTGCTGGAAAGATATCTGCTGGGTCAGCAAACGGACGCGAACGGACGTGCGACAGAAGTCGAATCGATTGCTGTCCCACGCGAAAGGTCGATCGCTGCGCGAAACGGCGGCGCGGCGTTGTCCTTTGCGCAGCAACGTCTCTGGTTCATCAATCAACTGGCGCCGGCGAGTCCGGCGTACAACATTGCCGTTGCTGTCGAACTGACGGGCAGGCTCGACGTGACAGTGTTGGAGCGTAGCCTCCGTGAAATCGTCAGGCGTCACGAGATTTTGCGCACCAGATTTGTTGTTGTCGATGGTGCACCAGTGCAACTGATCAGCGACGAGCCAGTCGTCAGCATGCCGCTGTTCGATCTTAGCGATCTGGCTGAGCCGCGTCGCACACAAGAGGCCGAACAACTACTCCGTAGCGAAGCTGCGACTCCATTCGATTTAGGAGAACTACCGCTCCTGCGAATGAAGTTGTTAAAGCTGACTCCGCAGCAACACGTTCTGCTTCTGAACCTGCATCACATCATTGGCGACAGTTGGTCCATGGCGGTGTTGTTCAGGGAAATGGGCACGTTGTATCAGGCCTTCGCAGCCGGGAACACTTCGCCGTTGCCGGACCTGGAAATACAGTACGCAGATTACGCGCTGAGGGAACGTCGATGCCTCGAGCCAGAAGTGCTCGAGCGGCAACTGTCCTACTGGCGAGAACAGCTTGGGGGTGCGTCGCCCACGTT
>DASTOZ010000662.1:0-4995 GCA_035762365.1 Pyrinomonadaceae bacterium
CGCGATGCCGTTCTTGTCGAAACCGGCGGCGAGGCCGACAGGGTTCCGGAAACACAGATTGAACAGATCTGTGTTTAGCATCGGCGACTCGAATGGATGCCCTACAAAACTCTTCAGGAAAGGAAGAGAGTGTAGTGCCAGTTCGTGAGCGGTTTCAGGCGGCAGCCTAAACAGGATGGGACGCACCAGCGAGTGGTAGACCATTTTGCGGCTCTATAAAGTATCAACTAGAAAGAGCAAGAGCAAACTTGTCACCTCAGACGCTTCTTGTTAGTATCCCGCAAAATGGATTTCATCGAGAAGGCTCGCATCATGGACGGTCCGCGCATCAACCGTGCGCTTGCCCGTCTGTCTTCTGAGATCGTCGAAGAGAATCATGGCGCCGGGGATCTTTTTCTCGTCGGAATTCGCCGTCGAGGAGTGCCGCTGGCCGAACGCATTGCGGCGAAGATCGCCGATCTTGAAGGTGCGCCCCCGCCGGTGGGCGTGCTCGACATCACGCTGTATCGCGACGATCTTTCGACCGTCGGCGCGAAGCCTGTCGTCAATCGAACGGATCTTCCCGGCGACATCGAGAACCGGAACATCGTGCTGATTGACGATGTCCTTTATACAGGCCGCACGATTCGCGCGGCGCTCGATCAGTTGATCGATTTCGGTCGTCCCCGCCGGGTGCAGTTGGCTGTTTTGATCGACCGCGGCAAAGAACATCGCGAGCTTCCGATTCAGGCTGATTACATCGGCAAACTCGTGCCGACGAAAAAGAGCGAGATCATCAAGGTGATGCTGAACGAATTTGACGAGGAAGAAGGCGTGGTAATCGTCGAGCGACCGTCCGAAACGGCACCGTCCGAGACGGCGCCGTCCGAGACGGCGTGACGAAGCGGCCGACGGGCCGCTTTTTTTGTGCCACAAAGAGATGCAGACAACTTTCAATCGCAAACATCTGCTGGGCATTCGCGAGCTCGACGCTCAGGAGATCACGCACCTGCTCGACACCGCCGAGACGTTTCGCGACGTTTCCAAACGCGAGATCAAGAAAGTCCCGGCACTCCGCGGTCGCACCGTTATCAACCTCTTCTTCGAACCGTCAACCCGCACCCGCACCTCATTCGAAATTGCCGCCAAACGACTGTCTGCCGACGCTGTAAACGTCAGCATCTCGACCTCGAGCGTCACGAAAGGTGAGACGTTGCTCGACACCGCCCGCAACCTCGAAGCGATGGCGCCCGATTGCATCGTCATTCGTCACTCGATGGCGGGCGCGCCGCAACATCTCGCGCGCATGTGCTCCGCGCCGATCGTCAACGCCGGCGACGGCTCGCACGAACATCCAACGCAGGCGCTGCTCGACGCGCTGACGATTCGTGAATACAAAGGACGGATCAAAGGGCTCAAAGTCGCGATCGTCGGCGACATCCTGCATTCGCGGGTTGCTCGTTCGAACATTTACCTGCTGACGAAGCTCGGCGCGAACGTCAGCGTCGGTGGACCAGGCACGCTCGTGCCAGACGAATTCGGCGAACTCGTCGACAGCGGACTACGCGTTGAGAAACACTTTGAAGACGCGATCGACGGCGCCGACGTCGTGATGATTCTGCGCATTCAGCGCGAGCGACAGGACGCGGCGTTCTTTCCGTCGATGCGCGAGTACGCAGTGCACTACGGTCTGCATCCGAAACATCTCAAACGCGCGGCGCCGGACGTGATCGTCATGCATCCCGGTCCGATGAATCGCGGCGTCGAGATCTCGTCGGAGATCGCGGACGGCAGCCAGTCGTTGATTTTGGACCAGGTGACAAACGGAGTCGCCGTGCGCATGGCCGTTCTGTACCTGCTCGCCGGCGGCAATTTTGAAAAAGAAGACGAACCTGCTCCAGTGAAAAAACCGAAACGCAAGGCTCCCCAGCAATGAAACTATTGATTGCGAATGGTTACGTGATCGATCCGGCCCAGCAGGTGAACGCCGGACGCAATGTTTTGATCGACGAAGGCCGCGTCATCGGGTTACTCGACCGGTCTGAAGCAGCGCCCGAAGACGCGCACGTCCTCGACGCCACGGGACTGATCGTCGCGCCGGGCTTCATCGATCTGCACACGCACCTGCGCGAACCAGGCCAGGAGTACAAAGAGACGATCGCAAGCGGCGCGTCAGCAGCAGTCGCCGGTGGATGGGCCAGTGTTTGCGCGATGCCCAACACCGATCCCGTCAACGACAATCCCGCCGTCACTCGTTTCATCATCGAACAAGGCCAGGCTGCGAAACTGGCAAACGTTTTTCCCATCGGCGCGGTTACGAAAGGAAGTAGTGGCAAAGAGTTGTCGGAAATGGGTGAGATGAAGAACGCCGGCATCGTCGCCGTTTCGGACGATGGACGTCCAGTGCCGACGTCAGGAATGATGCGACGCGCGATGGAATATGCGCGTGGTTTTGACCTGACCGTCGTGGATCATTGCCAGGATCATTCGTTGAGCGCGGGTGGCGCGATGCACGAAGGACGCTGGTCGTTGATTCTCGGCTTGAAAGGCATGCCGGCGGCAGCCGAGGACGTCGACGTCGTGCGCGATTGCGTACTTGCAAAACTGACCGGAGCTAAAGTCCATATCGCCCACGTCTCCACGCGCGGCGCGCTCGAAGCAGTGCGGCAGGCGAAAAACGACGGTGTGCCAGTGACCTGCGAAGTCACGCCGCATCATTGGACGCTCACCGACGAAGCCGTGCAGGAGTACGACACGAACACCAAAATGAGCCCGCCGCTGCGCAGCCGCGACCACGTCGACGCCGTGCTCGCCGCCATGAAAGACGGCACGATCGACGCAATCGCCACCGACCACGCGCCCCACCACGCCGACGAGAAGGCGCTCGAATTCGACCAGGCGCCGTTTGGCATCACGGGATTGGAAACGGCCGTCGGTCTGGCATTCGATCTGGTTCACAACGGATTGATCGATCTCGAACGCGTGGTGCAGATGTGTTCGACGAACCCGGCGCGCATTTTCAATCTCGTGGACCGCGGGTCACTGAAAGTTAACGCCCACGCGGACGTGACGATTCTCGATCCGCAACTCGAATGGGTCTTCGACGTTACGCGCTCGAAGTCGAAGAGCCGCAACACGCCCTTTCACGGACGCTCGATGCACGGCGCTGCGGTCGCGACTATCGTCGGCGGCCGCCTGGTTTATCTTCACCCGGATTACACACGCATCAGCGAACTCAAACACCGGAGCGCATCGGTCTGAACGCCGAATCAATTCTGAAGAATTCCGCCATAGCCGCAGCACAACTTCGCCCGAATATTGCCGCCCCTAGGCGTGGCGCCCCTAGGCGCTAAAAAGATTGCGTATCGGGTGGTCTCGCCCTAGAATGCTCCGGACTAAGTTCCCGGAAGCATTCAGACGCAAAGTTCACGTGGTTTCGTCTTTGTTAACGCCCCACACGTAGCAGACCCGTTTTCGTTTTCGCTTTTTTTACAACGGAATAGTTTTCAGAGCCCGGGATCCAAGATCCAAACGGAGGTCACGATGAAGAGTAAGGTCCGCAGTCTTACCTGTATGGCCGCCCTAGTCACCCTGGTGTTCCCACCCGTGTGTTTCGCTGACAAGAGCAAAAGCAACGCCAAGGTGCTAAAGCAGCAAGAGCGCTATACATTGTCTTTGGAGTTGGAGTTTACCAAGAAGGAACAGAACCCGCTGGAACATGCCATTTCCGTTCTGTTTGATGTTGGTCCAAACGGTTACGCGACCGGCTTCCTCGTAGGAAACGGATTGGTGATGACGGCGTATCACGTGATCTCCGGTAACCTCAGCAGCACCAAGAAGGTGATGCTGGGGTTCAAGCCGAATGACGAACTTAGCGTCAAAGTTTACGTCGACGGCTGTAGGGCCAAAGTAATCAGGGTCGACAAGGAAGCGGACCTCGCGTTACTCGAGATGTGCCGCAATTCGAAGACTGCGAAGGCGCCGAAATTCCAAACCGCTCCGTCGAAGGACGACAAACTGTTTCTGATTGCGCGGCCGCACGGCGACAAGGTCGTCAGTCACGGAAGTTTTTACGGCAACTACATGCTCGGCAACCAGGAGTACTGGTCGGTCAAGATCGACAGTCGCGACGGGTTTTCGGGAAGTCCGGTCTACAACTCGAACGCGGAAGTCGTGGGCGTGTTCAGCGGCTACGACTGGTCGCAGAAGTTGGCGCTGATAAGTCCGAGCACACGCGCGCAGAAGTTGCTGGAGGATTACCAGGCCAGCAACCCGTGACCGTGACTAATCTTTGAGCGAGCGCTTCAGGTGCTCGCGATGAATGTCTCTGACCCAGTAGAGCTCCGGAGCGTTGACTCCGATAAGTTTGCGCCCCGCGATCTGGGTGCAAACGATCAGGTAGTTGGTTAACTGGTTTGCCGTCACTCGCCAGCGCGGCAGGATCGAATGCTCGAACTTGTAACCAGCCTCGAGTCGTACCTTCAATCTTTCCTGGGAAGACCAACGCTTCTTCGAACTCGTCGCTCCGTGGTGTAGCAGCACCGCGTCCGGAACAAACACCAGCTTCCAATTCGCTTTTGTAATCCGCCAGCACCACTCGGTGTCTTCCGAATACATGTGAAACTGTTCGTTGAAGCCGCCGACCTCGTCGATCATCTCGCGGCGCGCCAGCATTGCGGCGCCGCTCAGCATCGGAACCGAGCGCAGTCGATCGTGGTCCCAATGACCTCCGAGCAACAACTCGCCTCGGGGCTTGTGCGGGAGCAGGCGGTAGAGTTGCAACTGTGAAAGCACCGTGTGCCACACGCGCGGCGGGCTGAAGAACGCGCTGACCTGTAGCGAGCCGTCAGTGTTCACGATTCTTGGGCCGCAGATACCAATGCGCGGGTCCGACTTCATCGTGTGCAGCAACGTGTCGATCGTTCCCGGTGATACTTCGGTGTCGAGATTGAGGAGAAATACGAAAGGCGAGTTGGTTAACGCGAAGCCCTGGTTGTTGGAGGCGCCAAAGCCTCG
>DASTOZ010000663.1:0-3115 GCA_035762365.1 Pyrinomonadaceae bacterium
GTTCGTAATAGAGCTGATGCAAGTCGGAGACTGTGATGTGGCCGCTGTCGTAGGGTTCAATCGGATCGTATAGGGTTCGCATGGTGCGCTGATTATGGTTTGAGATCGTCCACCACGCAAACCCTGAATCGGTTTCGATCCGTGTTACTGAAAGAAGCCTGGAGCTGTTGGCTTGACGGACGGAACGAAGGTGACTCGCCGCGAGGATCTGCGTCTAACACACGGGGCCGGCGGTCGCGTCGTAGTCGGTGTCGGGGGTGGGATCGGGATTGGCGCCGCGACCGCGCTGGTGGCTCGCGAGTTGATGCAGGATTTCGGCGAGGGCCTGGATGTTTAGTGGTTTGGTCAGGTGCGAATAGAAACCCGCGGTGCGCGCGCGTTCGATGTCGTCGGTTCGTCCGAAACCGGTGATCGCAATCACGGGAACATGTTGCTGGCGCTTAATCTGTCGCAGCCGCTGCAGAAACTCAAACCCGTCCATGCCCGGCATCGAGATGTCGGAAAGAATCACGTCAAACTCGTTTTCCGAAGCGAGTCGCAACGCGTCCGCGCCGTTTGTCGCAGTCGCGACGTTCGCGCCACTCAGCTTCAGTAACTGTTCCAGCATCCTGATCGTGTCTTCGGAATCGTCGACGATCAGGAAACTCATACGCGGCGCGATATTCAACTTAATCGCCGTCGACAAGGCTGACCCGGCCGCAGACAGCGGCCCTGTTTCTCGCAGCAGCGGCAGACGCACCGTGAACCGCGAACCCTTGTTCAGACCTTCCGAGTGCGCCTCGATCGTCCCGCCGTGAAGTTGGACCAGTTGCCGCACGAGCGCGAGACCGATGCCAAGGCCTCCATGACGACGGCTGTTGCTGCCGTCGGCCTGGCGAAACATCTCGAACACGTGCGGCAGAAAAGCCGAATCGATTCCCTGCCCCGTATCCGCCACGACCAACACGGCGCTGCCGTTTTCATTATTCAATCCGATCTCGATACTGCCACCGTGCGGCGTGAATTTGACCGCGTTGTTCAGCACGTTCCAGGCGATCTGCTGCAACCGCAAGCGGTCGCCGTCGACGAGCAGGAGCTGATCGGCGCCGAGCAGGCGAATGTCGATGCCTTTCGACGACGCATCAGCGCGAACTGTTTCCACGGCGTTGTCGATGATCGCCGCCAGCGAGACCGTCTCCTGGTTCAACGAGATCTTTCCGCGCTGCAAGCGCGAGAGGTCGAGCAGATCGTTGATCAGCTGCGACTGCGATTGCGCGTTTCGTTTCAACGCTTCGGCCATCTGGGCCAGTCGCGACGAGCGTTCGATCTCGGGCATTCGCAGCAGCAGTTCCGAGTAGCCGAGGATCACGTTCAATGGATTGCGCAGCTCGTGCGACAACGTCGCAAGAAACTCGTCTTTGAGCTGGTTCGCTTTTTCCGCGGCGTCGCGCGCCTCCTGCTCGCGCTGGAGCAGTTGCTCGCGCTCGGCTTCGGCGCGCAGTTTCTGAATCGCGGTCCAGGTTCGTTCCGCGACAGTTTGCAACAGCGATATTTCCTCCCGGCTCCACTGTCGCGGCTTGTCGTCGCTGGCCCACAGCGAGGCAACCCAACGACCGTCACGCATCAACGGCACCGCCACGTAAGCGCGCTCACCGCTCCGCGCGTAACTCCGCTCGTAATCCGCGGCCGTGCGTGGATCGATCTTCGAATCGAAGTTGACGACGGTGTTTCCCTTTTGCATCTCCCCGGTCGTGATGCTGCTGTAATCGGAAATGCGATGCTCGCCCGCGATGGATTCAGCGCCGTCACAGTAGTCGCGATGAACGATTTCGAGATCGCGCTCTACGTCAGTCTCGTTGAAAAGACAACGCCGCACGTTGAGATGGATACCGACTACCCGCGCCACTTCGCACGACAACTCATACGGATCCTCGAGCGTCCTGATCAGATCACTGACGCGAACGAGCACGTCCAGTCGCGCTTCGTTTTGTTCGAGCGCGAGGTTCGCGAGACGCCTTTCACGGTCGGTGCGATTGAGCGAAACGGCGGTCCACCAGATCAGACCGGTCAGCAGAAAGAGGATCACAAGCACGAACAACGCAGTCGCAAATCCGGGGCTGAACCATCCAACACCAAGCGCGTTCGTCCGCACCCAACCGAGCAGGATCACGATTAACAGCATCGGCCACATGCGTCGCGCAACCACCGCGCCCGAACTACTGCCGAGCAACGCCGCTATCGCCCCGCGCTCCGGGCGCGCCAGAAGAATCGCCGCGCAAATGCTCAGCAACGCTACGACCGTGTGCAGCGCAATCGTGAAGTAAAGCGCGCCTGGCTCGAACCTCTCGATACCGTAAAAGTAGTACAGAAACACCAACAGCGTGATTGCCATCACGACGAACACGGCGATGTTCGACACGCGCCACCAGCGTTTCGATCGCGCGTCGATAAGCACCAGCGCGATTCCAAGCAGCGCGAAATTGAGTGAGGCGGCAACACCCATGCGGCCCGCGAACGACAGCCCCGCCTCCAGCTGCGTCTCGACAAACAGCAACTGATCGATATGCACATCCCAGCCAATGATGTGTTCGCTGAACGTGAGGAGGCCAACTAAAGCGACGATCGCGGCACACACCTGACTGGCACGTCGTCGAGTAGTCGACGCAGACGGGTCTTGAATCAACAGGATCGAAATCGCGACGAGCATGAGGCAAACTGAGGTGTTTGCCTTCATCGTGACGAGCGCGGGATGAATCCTCTTCAGAAACTCGTTATCCAGCAGCCAACCAAAGAACGCTGCGCCGCCGATAGCGAACGCCAGCAGCGCAAACGCGATAGAGAGCGCTCTCCACCGCGCTAACTCTTTGGGCGAATACTGAGAAAGCGTTTCGTGCATCGGTAACTTTTCGGGGGATTTCGAGAGCAGTCTATCCTGCCTTTAATCACCCCGACAAGTTGCTCTTCTAAGCCGTGACCTGTTTACTCAGACGGACGTAGGCGATCAAGAACAGGACGACGAGCAGGAGGTCTACCATGGACGCGCCCAGGACCGATCCCGCGACGCGGCCCTGAAGAAACAGGATCGCGACCGCGATCACGAAACTGGTCTTCGCCAGCATCGGCATGATCATGATCG
>DASTOZ010000664.1:0-7842 GCA_035762365.1 Pyrinomonadaceae bacterium
CCGGCGCCCAAAACTGACCGATAACAAACCGCGCCAGATTTCGCGAAAACTTCGTCTCTCTAAGTTTCACCCGTGCGACGTTCCAGTAAAAACTCGAATGGATCGACTCTTCCTGCACGATCCCGATCAGCAACTGGTGCAGCACCGGATGACTCGCGAGATGCGACAAGCGTCGATACGCATTCATCGCAGTGATCTCGTTGATGGCGCCCCAAACCATGTGCGCTCCGTGAAAATATTTGCCGAAGGGTCTCGAAGCGTGGTCCACCAGGTAACTGCCGATCTTGTAGAGACGTGGGATCTTTCGCGTCGCTTCAACCTGCCAGTTCTTCCCGGTACGCACTCCGGCCTCTTCGAGAAACCGGTTGAGCAGGTTGCCGTGATGCAGCTCTTCGATGCTCCAGCGGTCCATGAACTTTCTGATAATCGGATCCTTGCCTGTCGGCGTGCGTCGCAACTCCTGGTAATACATGTCGGTGAAGTACTCGATGTCGCGCATGTAGATGAGCACGGGCACAAATGCCGGATTCAAGGGATAGTTCTTGACCTCATTCCAGCGAATGCTATTGACGTACTCTGTCGATAACGCGCGCGGTTGCCGCTCGTACCAATCAAGCACTTCCTTATCAGTCTCAAACACGCAGGGGAAACCTCCGTAGGGGTATTAAGTCGCCGGTAAAAGTACGACCACAGACTGCAATTCAGATTCTTTTAAACCAAAGTCCCAGGTTCGAATTGGGTCGAAGCGGTGAGACCAACTCGAGTGAGGTCTTCGTCCCGGTCGTCGCGCAGCATAGACAAAAACGCGGTCGGATGTCGAGATCTACTTGCTGCGAGGACCGTTTTGTTATCTACTTCTGAGCCATGACACAACTCTCGCACGTCGACGAGCACGGCCGTGTTCGCATGGTCGATACGGGCGACAAACAGATCACGCCGCGACGCGCAGTCGCTTCGGCGAAAGTGTTGATGAAGCGGGAAACGGTGTCGGCCCTGCGCGAACATCGCACGCCGAAAGGCGATCCACTCGAGGCAGCGCGTCTGGCAGGAATCATGGGCGCGAAACGCACCGCGGATCTGATCCCGCTGTGTCATCCGCTGCCGCTGACGCACGTCGACGTTCAGGCAAGCGTCGAAGAAGATGGCGTCTCGCTCACCGCCGAGGCCTCGACCAACGCACAAACCGGAGTCGAAATGGAGGCCCTGACTGCCGTCTCCATCGCCGCCCTGACGGTATACGACATGTGCAAAGCCCTGGAAAAAGGGATGACCATTACTGAAATTCGTTTGGAAAGTAAGACGGGCGGGAAATCAGGCGATTACCACAGGGAATAAGCCGGTTCGGTAAAACCGTCCGGGCATTCCGGAACATCCTGTAGCGGTTGTGCGTTATTCATGGCGACCTTAGAATAAGCCCATTAATCCGCCGCATTATCGGAGAGTTGAAATGAAACTTAGGCTTGCACAAGACGCGCGACCCCAGGCAATGACGCTGCTCGTTGCCACCGCAATCTCCCTGCTCCTGTGGTTCATTCCCGTCGCCTGGGTGCTCTACTACCCGTTCGAACTTTTCGTGACGTTCATTCACGAGGGCGGACACGCGCTCGCAGCCGTGCTCACCGGCGGCTCGGTCGAATACCTGTGGGTGGCGACCGATACGAACGGATTGACTGTCGCCAGGACATCGAACAGTGCACTCGGCCTGATGTTCTTTTCGAGTGCTGGTTATCTCGGCGCAATCGCCTACGGGGCACTGCTGCTCGTACTGATTCGTAAAGCAGTCGCCGCGCGCATCGTACTCTTGATTTCCGGTATTTATGTTTTCGCGATCACGATGATCTTCGGACTGATCAAGCCGATTTACTCGATGTCTGTTTGGTCGGGAATTCCGTTTACTGTCGTGGCTGGCGTGCTGATCTCGGCGGCGCTGATATTGATCGCGAAGTTTGCGAGCGCACGCATCGCTTATTTCTTCATGAGTTTTCTGGCAGTGCAGTGCGTACTCAACGCGCTCTTCAATTTGAAAGACCTGTTCTCGCTGTCCTCACCGTTCGCGTCTCGAATGGTCCACACCGACGCCGTCAACATGGCGAGCATCACCGGCATTCCGGCGATCTTCTGGGCGGCTTTCTGGATCGTCCTGTCGCTCAGCATCCTGTGGTTCGTGATGCGACTCTACGTCGCCGGACGCGACAAGAGTTTCCAACCCGATCTGCCGTTCGAGGACACGCCCCCGGTTTAAATTCCATCAGCTTGTTTTTCCGATGTTCTCTCGCAAGCGCTACCGCGAGTCCAATGGAGAGAAGAATTAATAAATTCTTTTTTTGCTGACCTCTCGCAAGCGGCTTAATGCGAATGCACTGGAAAGTTAGAAAACAAGCCGCGCCTGAATCTGAAACATTCGCGGCGGGTCGATGTTTGCAAACGCCGGAATCGCATTCGTGGCAATGCCCACGTTCGTGACGAACTGTCCAAACGTAGGAGCAGCGACCTCGTTCGGGCCCCACACCGTCACCCCACGTCCAAGGAAGTTTCCGTGGTTGAACAGATTGAAACCTTCCAACCGCAGCAGCAGACTGATCCGTTCCGACAACTTGATCCGATCTTCCACAAACGCCGCCACGTCTGAAGTCGGCGTCCCGCGGAACGTAGACTTCCCGATCACAACTCCATTAACTACCGGACGATCGTTGTTGATGCCGTCGCCGTTGTTGTCGGCGCCCGTCGTCGCGTTGAACGGACGCGCCGAAGCAAACATCGACACGGTGCCCGCGGTGATGTTCCACGGGAAGTGATAATTGAACGTGATCACCGCGCGATGACGCTGGTCGACCACGCTTGGTCCACGCTCGATTTCGCCGAGTTGCGAGATGTGGCCTTCGTTTGGACCGATGCCGTTGCCGTCAGGCTCGAACGTGTTGGTGGCTTTTGCAAGCGTGTAGCTCACGGACGCGAACATGTGCCGGTTGCCGCGATAAGCGAACTGCGTCTGCAATCCGTCATAATCGCCGGCGCCGAGATTCATGATCACATTCACCTGGCGTACGCCGCCGTTCGCCGGCTTGATCGGTCGCTTGTCGTTTGCAGTGGCAACCGGCCTGATCTGATTTGGAGCGTTGCGCGGGAAAGGCTCAGGAGCGTTCAGATCGACGGTGCGATCGAGATTGCTCCAGTGCTGATGAACGTAGTCAGATCCAACCACAAATCCTTTGAAGAACTCACGCTCAAACCCGAACGTGAACACCTGACTGCGCGGATTCACGAGCTTGTCGGGATAGTTTGGCAGACGATCGAAGTCCAAACCGAAACGAGCAAACTGTTCGCGATAAAAATCGCGCAGGCCGGCGCGAATCGTGATGTCGCGCGCGGGGAGTTGAGCTGCCGGAATCGTCCGCGGATCGACTGGAACCGGCAGACATGAACCAACGAGGCAGGTGGGAAATCCCGTTTGACCAGGTCCGGCGGTATAGGTCGTTAAGCCGTCGAGTCCATTCACGAGATATCCGGCAACCTGGTTCGCGCGGATCTGCGTGTAGTACATCGCGTAGCCACTGCGAAGCGCGGTCCGCGCGTCACCGCCCGGATGCCAACCAAACCCGATGCGCGGGGCGAAGTTGTTTTTGGCGTCGGTCAGCGTCTGACGGTCGTAACGCAGGCCGAGGTCCAGCGTGAGGTCGCGACGCAGGTGCATGCTGTCCTGCACGAACACGGTGTTGAGCCATTGTGGGAGTTCGTAGCTGTCGATGCCGAAGTTGATCGGTTGCGTGTAGCTCTGCACGTCGGCAAGTGTGAGCTGACCAAACGGAGCAGTCGTCGTGTTCTTAAACGTGAAGGTGCCGAGTATCGCCGTACCGGGTTCACTGCCTGTGCCACCCGACGTGTGATGAATCACGCTGCCGCCGAAACGCAGGTAGTGCATGCCGTGCGACCACGAAAACGTGTCGGAAAACTGAAACTGATGCCCCCAGAGGTCTGACGCGCGTGATTGTCCGATCGTAAAGCCCTGGGCATTGTTGCGCGTGTAAGTGGTTGAAAGATTCTGCGCTTCCCACAGTGTGACCGGGTCGCCGTTGAGATAAGCGAACCGTGCCTCGTTGAGCACTCCTGCGTTAATGACGGTCGTGTGATTGACCTGCGCCGTCCAACCACGACGCGAATAGCGGCGCGCGACGCTCGGCGCGTTCGTGCCGCCGACTGCGTCCTGCGGATTGTCGTCGAAGAAGCGATCGACGTTCACGCGAAACATCAACGTCTGATTCGACGTGAGTTTGTGGTCCACGCGTCCGTCGAACAGGAACTGTCGATAGTGACCGGTGTAAGCGAGATTGCCGTCGGCGGGCAACACGAATGCGGGCAACGACGGCGATAAGAAAGTCGTGCGGTTCTGTCGCGTGTAGTCAGCCGTCGCGAAGAAGAAAGTGCGGTCTTTGACAATTGGACCGCCGACCGTGCCTGAGTACTGCTGCAGCGCGTCAGGAATGTCGACCGGGTTGATGAATTGAAGCGTCGAAGGAGTCACGCATGTCGCGACTGACGGCGGACAAAAGCCGTCGGTCGAAAACGTCTTCGCCTGCCAATCGCCGGGACGAATCAGGAACAGTCCTTCGCCGTGCACGTCGTTAGTGCCTGACTTGGTGACGATGTTCAACGCGGGGCCTGCGGTCCAGCCGTATTCGGCCGAGAACGCGTTTGAGATAACCGCCATCTCCTGGATCGCGCCGAGTGGAATCGTGGCGACAGACGTTTGACGTCCCCACGCTTCGTCGTTGTTCGCGCCGTCGAGCGTGAACGTTGTGGTGCGACGCGAGCCGGCGCCGCTGATGAAGTAAATCTGGTTTACGAAGAGGTCTCCGGTTCCCTTGCCTTGTCGAAAGGCGGAATTGAGTAACGGAAGGGTGCTGGTTTTGCGGCCGAGGATCGGCGTCTCGTCGATCTGTTCGGGACGCAACGGCAATCCAACTTGCGGATCTGCACGCACGCCTTCGGCCGTGCCGAAGACCGTTACCTGTGCCGTCTGCGACCCGGCCAGCAACGTCACTTTCAAACTCGCAGTTTCACCCGAGCGCAAGGTCAGGCCTGTGCGCTCCTCGCTGCCAAATCCCTGGCGCGACACCGTGACCGTGTAAGTCCCGGTCAGCGACAACGCGGGAAATGTCGCGTTGCCGTCGTCGCCGGAGACAGCCTCGCGCAGGGCGCCGGTTGCTGTGTTCAGCACCGACACTTTAGCGTCTGTCACGACGGCGCCGGTTTGATCGACGACCATCACGATCATCGTCGCGGTGTTGGGCGTTTGGGCGGCGACTGGCATGGTAATAAAAACGATGAGAAGAAGCGGCAAGGACAGTAGAGGCTTGAAGCTCATTTTATTCACCCGAGTGGTTGTTAGAGTTTGAAGGCAGTCGCATTCTGGCGTCAGAAACGAATTACTACCACTGAACGTACTTTCGCGATTTCGTTTCATTGCCTGCGTAGAGCGATGCGAGAGACACATGGAAAAAAGATTTTTGGTTCAAATTCCCTTTCACCGCGTGACTCCACGCCCGCGTGACACACATCCTCTTCGGCCAACGTGTAGTCGAGCAGATGCTTCCCGTCGAGCGAAGCCTCGAGCATCGTGCCGTGCACGTCAATGCGCCAAACGTCTTCGTCAGATCTTCAACTGTCAGGAGTTCGGTCAAGAAACTAGAACCGGTACTGATAACGAACCGTCACCCCGCGTCCGGCGCCATCGATGCCCCAACTAATCCCGCGATACGACTTGTCAAAAACGTTCTCGAAGTCGACAAAGATCTCCGACTTCTCGTCAAACTTGATACCGCCACGCACACCAACCAATCCATAGCCGGGAAGATAGGGGAACAGGGGAACGGGCGTGTCGTTGTTTGCAACGAACACGCCGTTGATGGTCGAGCCAACCGGAAGCAAACGATTCTGGACCTGGGCCAGGCTCTCGCCGGTGGGAACGAGAATGCCTCCGGCTGAACCGCAACCGGTCGGTCCGGGCGTCGTCAAACCACGAACACAGGCGCCGCGGCGGAAGAAGTTTTGAATGTTTGCGCGGGAGCGCGCGCCACCCGTGCGGCGATCCGCAATGTCGAGCGACGAGAGTCGATTCTGCCGAGCGGCGAGTATTGAATAGCCTTCGATGTAAAAACGTGAACGCGGTTGATAACGCAAACTCACGAAACCTGTCGCGGGCGGAATACCGCCTTCGATGTTGGGCGCCAACCCATTGAACAAACTGTGCGCGCGGATGTAAGTGAAGTTTGCGTTGGCGCTCCACTGATCGGTGAAGCGCGCGCGACCGTCCAGTTCGACGCCGTTGAGTCGCGCATCGTCGAAGTTAACGCGGACAAGCACGGGGCTCGTCGGCGCAGCGGCGACGAACACCAGTCCATTCGTGTTCTGAGCGATGATCTGATCGCTGCCGAGAAAAGTCCCGGTCGCCCCTGACGGCAACACCAGCGCCTGATCGAAATAGACGTCGTTGAGTTTGGTTGTGAAGCCGGTCGCGTCGAAAGCGAAACGCTGGCTCGTGTAGCGCAAGCTGAAGTCGAAGCTGTCACTGCGTTCCGGTCCGAGTCTGGTGACGGGAATGCCGGTCGAAACGGCGTCGCCGCCGGCGGTGGTGCCGATGAAACCACCACGGGCGGCTGCCGTTGTTGCGTCGACTTCGAAACCCGTGCCGACGAGACCAATGATTCCCAGATCGGTGGTATTCGGCGCCCGGAACCCGCGGGTGTACTTCGCCGCAATGTCGAAACCGCCTCCGACGGTGACGACACCTCCGAAGCGCCCCGAGAACGCACCGAAGCGCGCGCTATCGTCCGGAAACAGCGGCTGCCCGTTAGGACCAGGCGCCGAATTCGCTGCGCGGGACTCGTAAGAAGCAACGCTGTAACGGACTGCGCCGTTCAAGCGAAGACGGTCCGGAATGACCGTGAAATTGTCTTGCGCGAAGAAACCGTACGAAAGATAGCGAGCGCCGTTCGGGATACGAGGGCGCGAATTAACAGTGGTTCGAGTAACCGGATCAAAAGTAAAAGCCGGCGCACGGATCTTGTCGCGATAGATGTCCGCGCCGAAGAGCAGCGTGTTTTTGTCGCCGATCTGCTTATCGAGATAGAAGTTGAAACCCAAGACGTTCGTGCGCTCGCGCTGGTTCGTGATCGCCGCGACGGGATTTCCCTGCCCGCCCTGGTTGATTCGTTCTTCACGCTGGCCGTTGTAAGAGACGGTGAACGATCCGTTGTCGAAGATCCAGAGGTCCTGCCGGAACAAACGTGCGTAGAAAGTGTCGGTCATCAGGTTGCGCAGATCGGCCGTGTTGTTGCCGTCGCCACCTAACAACTGATCGTAGCGTTTACCGTTGTCCTGCTGGTTGCGCGAGTAGCTGAAGAGAAGCTGCGTTCGCTCGTCGAGATTGAAGTTCGTGCGCAGCAGCCCGCCGTACTGAGTGAATCCCGTGTCGGGCAGACGCGAGCCGAAAATGTCCGACGGAAGACCGAGATAGCGCGTGACCGCGGCGTGGTGGTCGAGTCCGTGCGCCGGCCGCAGCGTGCTGATGCGCCGGCCGTTGACGTTCAGCAGGACACCGTAACGCTGCCGGCCATAGCTGAACAGTGTGTTGCCGCCGAAACCGTTCGTGACTGACGTGTAGAAGACGTTGGTGTGACCGTGGAACTCGCCGTCGACGTTTCCGTATCGCGGCGCTTGCGAGATGAAGTTAACAACACCGCCGTGAACGTCTGATCCGTATTGCGAGCTGTTTGGGCCACGCAGGACTTCGACCGTTTCCAAACTCGATGGCTCGATCAAACTGAAGAACGTGCCGACGCCACC
>DASTOZ010000665.1:0-3883 GCA_035762365.1 Pyrinomonadaceae bacterium
CAACCAGAACCACGGTAGCTATTCTCCTAAAATCTCGCATCGGCGTTTTCTCCTTAGTATTTACTCCGCAGCCCCTACAAGCTTTTCAACAACTACATGACCCATCAACAATATGACCGGTACAAAAAAGTCGAAGAATAGGCCGAGGTTTTGCCAGGAAACGTAGCTGACGCCAAAGATTGCTACGCACAACAGAATTGCTATCGCGAGTTTGATATGCAGCCGGAGATGGAGACTCAGAATCACAGCGAGAAACATCGAGAAGACGACTTCTATCCCGGTTGCCAATGGCTGACGCATTGGGGAGTAAGTCCTTGAGTCAAGCAGCGCCTCGACATAGTTGGCATGTACGAACGCGCCGTAAACGTCACCTACCGGACTCGCGTGAGAGTCAAACTGTGGCCCTTGATTCAATCCATACTGATGCCATGCCCCACCGACGATGACCACTTTGAAAGCCATGTCTTTGTATAGGGTCTTCGGGTCGGCGTTGAAGACGTCGTTGGCCGAGCGTCGAACAAATCCGTCAGGGCTGATGAAGGTGCCATAGGGAAGTGCATCTTGCTCTTTTTGCTTTGCATCCGTCAGCGACTGTTCATCGATTGCGCCAAGGATCGCCGATGCAAATGAATCGACCTTCGTCTTTCCATCTTTCAGGGTAAATGCCAACGGTATGCGCCTTATGTCGCGCGGAAGCGTGATGTAACCGAAACGAACGTTGCTCTCGCCGAACGGATACTCGTCAAATACACCGGCAGTTGGCTTTAAAGCTTCGTTGTCCGAATCTGCATAGGTCAGTCTCTTGGCAAGCACTACTGTTCGCCGGGCGGCGACTTCCTTTACTGCTTCTAATAAGAGATCCGTTTCAGCTTTGTATGGTCCAGCCTCGTAGGCTGAGCGGTCGACCGATAAACTGAGATCAACATCGAGCGCAATGACCTCCGGATTCGCGTCGCCGAGTTTCCGGACGAGATTCGCAAGGTAGTCACGCTTAATCGGGCGACGTCCGTCCAGAGGCGGACCCCAAAACTCCTGATCGTTAATGAGCACGAGAACGGTGCGCTTCGGATGCGGTGCTCGCGGAGTAAGCCGGTAGAGAAAACTCTGGTAGGCTCGGTAACGAAGATCCATCCAGACATCACTCTGGCCTAGCTTATGACCAGCGTAGGTCCCGAAGCCGATCAGGAAGATGGCCACCAACCAGTGATTGAGGCTGTTTTTGCGGAGTGCCGTCCCGCAACTGCTGAAGAAGTGACTCAGACAGTGCTTAATTTCCGTCTTCAATAGATTGGGGCATGTTGTCATGGCGTTTCGGTCTGCGGCGAAAAGGAATACCGACGCGATACCTTTGTCTTAAATGGAATTTAGGTGTAGTACATTTCGCGGGGGTCGCCCTGTGTGTGCCGATCCGCTAAACATTGGCGTGATTCGCAGTGAACCTATCGTGCTACGGTCTCGTAATGCCATAGGTCAGAACCCAGCATTTGTTCGAGGAAACTGAACCAGGCCGCCCTGAACCCCTCGCGCAAATACTCCAACCCATCGGGAGGTATCCGTCATGCTCCGCAGCTTAACTCTGCTGGTCGCTTGTCTTTCCATATCTGTTGCTGCCGTTGCGCAACAAAGCGTCGATCGGCCGCTGTTGATCGGCCGCGTCTCCATTAATCAAACTCACATCGCTTTCACTTACGCCGGAAAGATCTGGTTGGTCGAGCGCACAGGCGGGACCGCGAAGCGGCTTACCGGGACGCCTAACGAAGAGACCAGCCCTGTCTTTTCACCCGACGGCCGGCGGATCGCTTTCTCTCGATCCAACGGAAACGACTGGGACGTCTTCATCGCGCAGGCAGACGGATCCGGCGAGCCAATGCGGGTCACGATGATGCCGGAAGATGACTTTGTTACAGCGTGGTCGCCGGATGGAAAGGAAGTAATCTTCGAAACCACGAGGGACGAAGAAACTCTCACGCGTCTCTACAAAACTTCCGCAGACCGTCTGGCGCTGGCAACAGCGCTTCCGCTGCACCAAAGCTATTCCGGTTCGATGTCGCCGGACGGCACGCGAGTCGTCTACAACCCGCGATCCGGCGCGGGCGACTGGCGTTACTACCGCGGCGGCTATGTCGGAACTCTTTGGATCGCTAATCTGAAGACGGGTGCGCTGGAAAAACTTTCTGCCGGAACGCACAACGACAGAAACCCGGTCTGGCTGGAAGACAAGATCTTCTTCACTTCCGACCGCACCGGGATCTTCAACGTCTACGCCTACGACACCAAGTCGAAGAAGACGGATCAACTGACGAAGTACACGGGTCAGGGAGTGCGCACCGCTTCGGCAACGAATGACGCTGTCGTTTACGTGCAGGCAGGACGAATACACCTGCTCGATCTGAACGCCAACAAGGACCAGGTGATCAGTGTTTCGGTAACACCCGACACGTCAGAGCTCGCACCGCGCAACGTCGGCGCCATACGTTATCTCGAGCAGATCCTGCCGTCGTCGAGCGGCGATCGTCTCGTTCTCGGCGCGCGCGGCGACGTGATCGTTTTCGATCCCGCAAACGCTTCGTACAAGAACCTGACGAACACGCCAGGAATCGCCGAACGCTATCCGACGATCTCGCCTGACAAAAAATCAGTGGCCTACGTTTCAGACGAGTCCGGCGAGTACGCGGTTCACGTCCGGTCTCTCGAAAACGATTCGGTAAAGAAGATCCCAGTCGAGCCGAAGCCGTCGTTTTACTGGGACCTCAACTGGTCGCCCGATTCGCGAAAGCTTGTGTTTCCTGATCGTCGACTCGGTCTTTGGCTGATCGACGTCGCTGCCGGGACCGCCGTCCGGGTCGACACTTCGACTTATTCGGCGCAGGAGTCGTGGGCAGCAAACTTCTCGCCCGACTCGCGTTTTCTCGCTTACTCAAAACGTATGAAGAACCGCGCGGCTGCGGTTTTCATTTATGACATCGCGCAGAAAAAAACCTTCGCGGTGACGGACGGCGTCTCGCATGCCGAACGACCGGTGTTCGATCGCAACGGAAAGTATCTCTACTTTGTTTCGAGTCCGAATGCAGGCACGAGCGAGTTTAGCTGGGGAGTGTTGAATGGAGTATTCGCCAACCCGCTCGTCGTGCGTCGTCTTCACGCGATGGTGTTGTCGAAGAACGACGCGTCGCCGCTGCTGCCGAACGGCCAGCCAAATCCCGACGCGAAGGTCGGCGAAGTCACGGCTGATGTGAAGATCGATTTCGATGGTCTGGCCTCGCGCGTCGTCAACTTGCCGTTGCCGCCACGCGATTACTCACAACTGGCCGTTGGACAACCGGGAACGCTCATCATGGCTGTTAGCGAGTGGTCCGCGGCGCCCGGCGATTTTACTGGGCCAACACAGTCGCAGGCAGTCTATTCGTTTGACCTCACCAGGGGCGGTCAGATGAAGAAGATTGTGGACCAGATTAACGCAGTCGACATCACGCGCGACGGCAAAAAGATTCTCTATCGCAAAGCACGCGACTTCTTTTTTGCCTCGACTGACGCTCCCGCGAAAGCTGACGAAGGACGGCAGGACTTGAGCAAGATCGAAGTGCGCGTCGTTCCGGCTGAGGAATGGCGTCAGATGTTTCACGAGTCGATGCGGATCATGCGCGACTGGTTCTACGATCCGAACTATCACGGTCAAAATCTCGCAGCACTCGAAAGCGAGTTTGCCGCCTACTTACCGACAATTGTCCGTCGCAGCGATCTGAACCGGCTGATGCAGCAGATGCTCGGCTCTGTTTCAGTCAGCCATCTCGGCGTTGGTGGGGGCGACACTCCACCGCCCGGAGGAAGCGGCAATCGCATCGGTCTGCTCGGAGCGGACTATGAGATCGCCAATGGGAAATAT
>DASTOZ010000666.1:0-4832 GCA_035762365.1 Pyrinomonadaceae bacterium
GATCTGAAAGTCATGCTTGGCCGGTGTGTTATCCTTCCCGGCGGGAGTCAGATCGATGTCAGACAAGAGCGTGAAAGCGACTGTGCGGTTCGTGAGTGACGACTTGTTCGTCGGTATCACTCCGTCCGGCCACTCGATCACGCTCGATACTGACAGCAGCCGTTCGATCGCGCCGTCGCCCACCGAACTGCTCTTACTGGCGGCGGGGGCGTGCACCGCAACCGACGTAGCCAGCATCCTGTCGAAGAAACGCCAGCAAGTCACAGGTTATGTGATCGAAGTGTCAGGGGTGCGACGTGACGACTTTCCACGGAAATACACGTCGATGAAAGTTCATCACATTCTGACGGGACGCAATCTGTCGCGAAGTGCAGTCGCGCAAGCCATCGCCCTCTCCGACACGAAGTACTGCAGTGTCGCAGCCACGTTGAGACCCGGCGTAGAAATCCAAACCAGCTTCGAGATCATCGAAGACTCACCAGGCCCGGCAAGGGGAGAAGTAGATTAGTGTTGATAAGAACTACCGCTTTTTTGTTCTGCCTCCTTTTAACTTTCAACGTAACGGCAGCCGGACAGGCAGCAACCGAGTCGATGCTTGCTTCCGTTCGCCGCAGTGACGCTTCAAGCCGCGACGCGAAGGGAAAGCTACCAAAGCTGCCGCCGGCCGAGCACATCCGTCGCGCCGCGGTGTATTTGAGTGTGCGCGCGTTTGCCGAAGCACGCGATCACTGGCAAGCACTGATCGACAACTATCCCGACGATCCGCGCGTACCGGAAGCATTGCTCGGCATCGGACGTTCATACTTCCTCGGCAAGATCTATGAAGAGGGTTACACGGTCTTCAATGATCTGGCCCAAAAGTACATCTCGACCAAAGAAGGACGCGAGGCGTTGAACTTCAGCGCCGCTTCGTTGCTGCGGATGAGCCGTTTCGACGATGCGGCCGCGCGTTATATCGAATACGTCGAACGGTTCCCCAACGGTGAACGGATCGACACGGCGCACCTCAACGTGATCGACACGCTGCGCGAAGCGGGCCGTCCGAAGGAAGCGCTGGCGTGGGTCACTCGGACGCGACAGAGATTCGCGGGCACGGCTGTCGAGACGAATGCGATCTTCGCCGCCTTGCGGCTGCACATCTCGGAAGGAGACTGGAACGAGGCCGTCCGCACAGCCGAAGAGT
The DNA here is from genome assembly GCA_035762365.1 of Pyrinomonadaceae bacterium. GTDB lineage: Bacteria > Acidobacteriota > Blastocatellia > Pyrinomonadales > Pyrinomonadaceae > PSRF01. Next base: position 1,184 of record DASTOZ010000666.1, read on the forward strand.
TATCTAAGCGCGGCTTCTCGAAAGCAGTGGACACGTCGAGATCGGAAGTCGCGTATCTCACGGCCTTCAGCCTCGAACAAGCGGGTAGAAAAGACGAAGCATTTTCGGCTTACCTGGCGATCGGAGACGGCGTCGAGTCTTATTACGGTTGGCTCGCAACCAATCGACTTGCAGCGCTGGCAGGAGGCGGAGAACGCCGCGCACTCGTCGCGCAACGCGAGGCGGCCGTGAAGTCGGCGATCGCGGCCGTCGCGAACTCCTATCCCGCACCTTATCGACAGTCGATCGTCACCGCCGCTAAAGCTCGTAAACTCGATCCTCGTTTCATTCTCGCTTTGATCAAACAGGAGAGCGTGTTCAAGCCAACGGCAAAATCACCGGCGGGAGCGCGGGGACTGTTGCAGCTCACGATGGACGCGGCAGTGAAGTATGGACCGTCTGCCGGATATCGATCCCTCAACGAAAACCAACTCTATCAACCCGAAACGTCGATCACGCTGGGCGCGGAGTATCTCGAACATCTTGGAGACATGTTTCCCAAAATGCTCGAACCGATCGCGGCCTCGTACAACGGCGGCGAAGACAACGTCGCGCGCTGGTTGAAGCGATCGAGACACAACGACCCCGGCGTTTTCACTGCCGAGGTCGGGTTTGACGAGACGAAGGGTTACGTCCAGAAGGTGATGGCTAATTATCGCGTTTACCGCGAACTTTATACTTCGGATTTGATTCGGAAATAGATCTGCGCGGTTCGTAGTCGTAACAGATCGTCACCTCGGCCGCGGGCCGCGACTCGAGCTCGATGTCGACGTACTCAACGTCGTGACGAACGGATCGTCCGATACCCGTCGCCGCTTCGTCTTTCGATCGAGAAGATTTCGTGGCGCCTGCCGCCGGCGCCTCCGCCGACATTTGTGAGTTCGCTGATGACTGAGTGTCCGCACGACCAAGGGGGCAAGGCACGTTGCACGGCGGCGGCGTGATTGGCACGACGCGGCGCCGCTCTCGATAGAACACCGCCGAGATCACGCCAAGCTCCGATCTAACTCCGCGTTTTGCCGCGTAGGAGTCGCGTTCGGTCGTGAAGTAAAAACGTCGCGCGTAATCCGAATCCATCTGCCAGCCGCTGATCGTGATCGTCTGGTACGGCTCGATCAGCCACTTGCTCGCATTCCACGGGGACGTGCGGCTCGCGTCGATCGTGTTGAGCCCGTCCACCGAAAGCGCCACCGCAACCGTATCGCTGGAGCGATTTCGCAGGCGAATCTCGTATTCCTCGCCACGGATCGCCTCGACCAGCGTTCGGCCCCGGGATTCGTATTCCGAGAGTGGACGGCCATCGACCAGCACGTCCACTTCAAAGCGCGGTGTGACGATTGGCGGCCGGCGAGGTACGACTGTGGTCTTCTCCTGCGCTCCCGAATGGCTCCCGTTCAGCAGGAACACGAACAAAAACAGCGATATAAACCCGGCAATTCGTCTCATCGGCGTCCTCCGGTCATTGAACGGACTGCGCGACAGCTTCTTGCGCAACCGTCAGATTTGTAAGAGGTTTCTCACAATACCGGGACATATTTGCGGTTGAGTAAGAGTGCCCGGAAAGGCTACAATTGCCGCGCCAATCCGGGATGAAATAAACTGACAAAACCGTTCGTAGCCGTTCCCCAGCAAGTTCAGAGGCTTTAGGAGAAACTGATGGAGTATGCTCTGACCGCAACCAAGACCGAGGCCCGCGCCGGATCTTATTACGATCGGATCGCCCGGTTTTACGAGTTGACCTTCAAAATCAATGGTTACGGCCGTGCTTTGGATCAGTATTTTCAAACGCATCCGCTGCCCGTTTCGCGCGGGCACCGCATTCTGGATGCCGGCTGCGGTACCGGGCTACTGACGATGGCGCTCCTGCGCGCGATTCGGTTCCCTGTCTCCATCACCGCACTCGATCTTTCGTCGACGTCAGTCGCAGCGGCCCGCAAATCGCTTTACTACAGCGACGGGCGCAAACGCGACGTCACGTTCACGCAGGGCAACCTGTTGTGCCTGCCTTTTGCGGACGGGTCGCTGGATTTGGTCGTGACTTCAGGCGCGTTGGAGTACGTTCCGCTGGGCGATGGGTTATCGGAGTTGGCGCGAGTGATCGTCCCGGGTGGTCATCTGCTGCATTTGCCTGTGCATCCCGGAATCGCGGGCAAGTTTCTCGAGATTCTCTTCCGGTTCAAGAGCCATCCGCCGAAGGAAGTGATCAGCAAGACGGAGAGCCATTTCCGCATCGTGCATCAGTACCGGTTCCCGCCACAGCAGGCGATCGGCTGGAGCAAGACGGCGATCCTGGCGCAGAAATCGTGAGCCTTCGATCAAAAACCAATCACGGCACGGCGACGAGTCTGATGATCCGATCGTCGTCGTTTGCCGGCTTGCCTCGTCCGTCTCGATTTGAAGTCGAAAAGTAGATCGCGCCGTCCGGGCCTTCCGCGACGTCGCGGATTCGTCCGTACTCTTTAACGATTCCTTCCTGGCCCAGGACCTTCCGCCCGTCCAGCACCACGCGAATCAACATTTCTCCGCGCAGACAGCCGAAGAAAAAGTTTCCTTTGAACTTCGGAAACGCCGACCCGCGATAAAACATGCCGCTCGCGGGCGCACATGCGGGTGTGTATTCGAGCAACGGCGACTCGAGACCTTCGCGTGTCTGTGTGTGATGAATGAGCGGCCAACCGTAGTTCTTTCCCTTCTCCACGATGTTCACTTCATCGCCGCCGCCGGGACCGTCGAAGCCGCTCGGTCCATGCTCTGTTTGAAACATCAGGTTGCTGTCGGGCTGCCAGTCCATTCCCTGCGCGTTGCGATGACCGATCGACCAGATCTCGGGTCGCGCGTTCTTTTGGCCCACGAATGGATTGTCTTGGGGAACGGCGCCGTCGTCGTTTAGTCGCAGCGTCTTGCCGGCGATGGAGTCAAGCTTCTGCGCGAGCTCGCGTTTCGTGGCGTCGCCGGTTGTGATGTAAAGCTTTCCGTCCGGACCAAAACGCAGACGACAGCCCGCGTGAAACTGCGCCGCCGGAATGTCTTCGATGATCACTTTGCGATCTACCAAGCCTTCGGGCGTCTCGCGATAACGCACGACGCGCACGCGCGAGCCGCCGCTGCCGTAACCGTAAGAAAGATAGATGAACTGGTTGTTGCTGAACTGCGGATGCAGCGCCACGCTCATCAAGCCGGTTTCGCCTGTTTGTTCGACGTCTGTTACGACGAATAACGGCTTCTGACGCAACGCGCCTTTCTCAAACACGCGCACACGTCCGGGACGCTCGGTGAAGATCATTCGCCCGTCCGGCGCCCACACAATGGACCACGGCACTTCCAAACCGCCGACCACTGTTTCGACCTTGAACCGCGTGCTCGTCTGCGCCGAACTCGCGACTTCACCCGCGCCGCGACCCGCCGGCGGCTGACTACAACCAAAAGCCACGATTGTGGCCAACGCGAATAGTGCATACGGAGATATTTTCATACGGGAAGAGGAGACATTTAAGTTGTGATGAAAGTTTGCCGAGGGGGTTTAGTGTTGAATGTACTCGTGCAGCAGTTTGATTTCGTCGCCCTGCTCACCGACCTCGACACGCAGCAGATCGCGCATCGAGAGCATCCC
>DASTOZ010000667.1:0-11820 GCA_035762365.1 Pyrinomonadaceae bacterium
GTCGGACAAAGGAGATCGGAACGTTGCGCGTGCTCGGGTTTGGGCGAATTAGTATTCTGCTCGCCTTTCTATTGGAGTCAGTCGCGGTCGCGTTGATTGGTGCAGCGCTGGGAATTCTGTTGGCGCTGCCGTTGAATTTTGTTTCGACCGGCACGTCAAACTGGGCCACGTTCAGCGAGATCGCTTTCAACTTCCGTCTGACGCCCGACCTGATGGGTTGGGCGCTGGCGTTTGGAGCGATCATCGGCATCGTGGGATCTCTGTTACCGTCGATTCGAGCATCGCGCTTCCGCATCGTCGATGCGCTTCGTGCGTGATTTCAAGTTAACAATGGTTACGAACCCCCAATCCAGCGAAGAAAAGCAAAACCTCAACGAGCGGCTGCGGAGCTTGAAGATCGATCGCGCACCCGCGCCCTCGCCGGGGAACAAGAACCGTTCGCCGAAGTTGTTGTTGCTCGGAATCGCGGTGCTCGTTGCGCTCGCCGCGTTTGCTTACCTCTTTCTATTCTCGACGACGAAAACGATCTCGGCGGCGACGGTTCGCGTCGAAGCCGCGGGTGCGTCGTCGGGCGCGAGCATTCTGTCGGCGACGGGTTACGTCGTGGCCCATCACAAGATTGCCGTCGGCGCGAAAGTCATGGGCCGCGTCGCCTGGATCGGCGTTGAAAAGGGTGACCTCGTGCAGGCGGGACAAGTTCTGGTCAGACTCGAAGACAGTGAGTTTCGCGCACAGGTGAATCAGGCACGTGCGAATCTCGCGTCGGCGCAGGCGCGTCTCGATCAACTGCGCACCGGTTCTCGGCCTCAGGAGAAGATGCGAGACAAAGCGGCGGTGATACAGGCGGAAGCGAGAATGAGGGCGGCGCAGGAAGAGTATCAGCGCACTGAAAGACTGTTCCATGCCGGCGTCGCCTCGAAGTCTGAACTGGACCGCGCGTTGGCCGAACGCGATACTGCCGCCGCGTTGGTGGAAGCCGCAAAGCAGTCGAGCTCGATGACTGACGTTGGCCCACGGCCCGAAGAGATTCGCGCCGCTGAAGCAGAAGTCCAGCAGATGAGAGCGGCACTCGACTACGCGCAAACACAGATGGAAGCGACCGCGATCAAGGCGCCTGTGTCGGGAACGGTGTTGGAACGCATTGTCGAACGCGGCGAGATGGTGAGCCCGTCCGCGTTTGGCGGATCCGGCGCGCGCACGTCAGTCGTCGATCTGGCGGACCTTACTGATCTGCAAGTCGAGCTCGACATCAGTCAAACCGACTTTGCGCGATTGAAGATGGACCAGAAAGCGGAAATCATTCCCGAGGCTTATCCGAATCTCAAGTACACGGGTTACATCGCCGAGATCGCGCCCGAGGCGAATCGCGCGAAGTCGACGATCCAGGTCAAAGTCAAGGTTGAGAATCCCGACCAGCAACTGCGACCCGAGATGAATGCGCGGGTCAACTTTCTGGCCGACAATTCCGGCGGCAATCAAAGCAACTCGATTGGTCGCATTCTTGTTCCCAAGCAAGCCGTGGTGCGCAAAGACAATGGCGCGTTCGTGTTTGTGATCAAGGGCGACAAGGTCGAGCAGCGCGCGATTCGTGCGGGCGGCGAAGTCGGCGACGACTATCACGTCTTGGAAGGCTTGAGTGGAAACGAGTCAGTAGCACTGAACGGCGCCGACAAGTTACGCGACGGCGACCGTGTGAAGGTCCAATAATCGAAGTGGAGACGACATGGCCCAACCAATAGTTCGAGTTCGCAATGTGAGTAAGCGTTTTGTGCGCGACGATTTTGAAGTGGTCGCCCTTGACAACGTGAGCATCGACATTGAACAAGGCGACTTCTACGCGCTGATGGGCCCGAGCGGTTCGGGCAAATCCACTCTGTTGAACCTGCTCGCCGGAATCGATCGCGCTACCGAAGGCACGGTCGAGGTGCTGGGAACGCAACTGGCCGGACTCAGCGAGAGCCAGATGGCCTCGTGGCGCAACGCGCACGTCGGCTACATCTTTCAAACCTTCAACCTCGTGCCCGTGCTCACCGCCTTCGAAAACGTCGAGCTGCCGTTGCTGCTCACGAAACTGAACAAGACCCAACGCCGCAAGAACGTGGAAACCGCGCTGGAACTGGTCGGACTCTCCGACCGCATGGACCACCAGCCCCGCCAGCTCTCCGGCGGTCAGGAACAGCGCGTCGCAATCGCGCGCGCGATAGTCACCGATCCGGATCTGATCCTCGCAGACGAGCCAACAGGTAATCTCGACGCGCGGTCCGGCGAGGAGATCCTGCAAATTCTTTCGACTCTCAACCGCGACCTGAACAAAACGATCATCATGGTCACACACGACCCGCACGCAGCGAGTTTTGCGACGCAGGAGCAACATCTCGAAAAGGGAGTTCTGACCGAGCGCGCCGTTGCCGTGGTCTGACTTGGAAGGTCCGTTTTCACCGGCCTTTCACAAGCGGGAGACGGATGTAAAAAGGGAATCTTAAGAAGAATTCTTTTTTCCGCTGGACCTCTCGCAAGCGGAACGCGCATGTAAAAGGATTTCTTTTCAAGACGTACTTACATTATCTTTAAGCGCCAGCCCCAGTTCCCTCGAGATTGTTTAGCGCAAAACGTGGGGGATAATTGTGCGAATTTCAAAGTGTTGCTTGCTTGCGTTGCTGTTGGCTTTCGCGGCCGTTGTAGCGGGAAACCAGTCGACGCGAACTTACGTTCTTGATTCTTCTCAAAGCAAATTCGTCGCGCGCGCTTTTGCCGGTGGCCTGCTGTGGTTCAAAGGCAAGGACCACTTCGTCGCCGTTCGCGAGTTCACCGGCGAAGCGCAGTTGACTCCCGGTTCGATCACGCCCGCTTCGTTGGAGATCACTGCGAAGGCGGCGTCGATGGTCGAAACGAGAGACGTTTTCACGGAACCGCAAAAACAGATCATCAACAAAGAGTTGCGCGAGATCGTGCTCGAGCCTGATAAGTATCCGGACATCGTGTTCAAGAGCACGAGCGTGACCGGCAAATCGACCGGAGCGGACCGTTACGAACTGAACATCGACGGCAATCTGACGTTACACGGCGTGACGCGACGCATCACGATCCCGACCGAGGTTACAGTAAGCGGCAACGACATGCGCGCGCGGGGCAAGTTTTCGATCGATCGCGACGACTTCGGCATCAAAGCGACTTCAGCATTTCACGGCATGGTCAGAGTGCGAAACAAGATCGAGTTCACTTTCGACATCGTGGGCCATCAGCGGTAAACACAAAGGCACAAAAACAAGAACACAAAAGGCACAGGCAGAATGAGAATAAAAGTGAGCATGACTATCCCTTTTTGTGTTTTGGGCGCCTTTTTGTGGCTCATTCCCGCGTCCTCTCACGCACAGGTGCTCGGCGATCCGCCCGACGTAAGCCAGGATTTTCAGAAGCTGGAGAACGTCTACTTCATCGGCAGCCGCATCACGTCGTTCGACACGGCGACGGGCCAGGGCACGTTGCAGTGGGACCGCTACACGCGCAGCACGACACTGGCGTTCAACAAGATGGACGTCGGCTTCACGCGTAAACTAACGCCGGGTGAGTTTCCCACTACTGAATACGATCAGGACCCGGTGTTGCCGTTCTCGATCGCGTTCGTCAGCCCGCGCACGATCCGTTTGCGAATGTCGACGCGCGCAGTTCCGATGGCAGATAGCCAGTCGCTGATGCTGGCCGGTCCAGTTCCAAACGACACGTCGTGGCGTGTGGAACAGAATGAACGCGAGATCATTTACACGAGCGCGAACGGACGCGTGCGAATAAACAAGCAACCCTGGCGAGTCGAAATCTATGATCAGCGTGGACGACTGTTGACTCGCACGCAAAACATCGGCGAGCCCTACACGTTCTTCACGACGATGCCTTTCTCGTTTGTGCGCCGCGCAAACGATCTCGCGCGGCGTATCGCTGCGACTTTCGAGCTCCAGCACGACGAGAAGATATTCGGTTGCGGCGAATCGTTTACGCGGTTCGACAAACGCGGCCAGCGCCTGCTGCTCTCGACTCGCGACGGCATGGGCACGCAAAACGAGTGGATGTACAAACCGGTTCCGTTCTTCATGAGCAGCAACGGCTACGGCATGTTTGTGCACACGAGCGCGCCGTTGACGTTCGACTTCGGCAAGTACTACGACGCCCACAACACGATCTATTCGGGCGACGAGAACCTCGACCTGTTCATCTTTCTCGGCGAACCGAAAGACGTGCTTTCGGAGTACACGGCTTTGACTGGGCGCAGTCCGGTTCCGCCGCTCTGGTCCTTCGGGTTCTGGATGAGCCGCGCCACTTACAATTCAGAGCAGCAAGTGCGCGAGGTGGCCCGTCAGTTGAGAGCGCACCAGGTTCCGGCGGATGTGATTCACATCGATACCGGTTGGTTCGAAACGGAGTGGCGCAGCGATTACCGTTTTTCGACGACGCGTTTTCCCGATCCGGCAAAGTTCATGAGCGACCTGAAGCAGCAGGGTTTTCACATCAGCCTGTGGCAATACCCGTACTTCACGAGCAAGAACGAGCTGTGGAAAGAGATCGTCGCCAAGGGTTATCACGTGAAGAACGAAGGCGGACAACTTCCGTCTGAGGATGCAACGCTCGATCTCAGCAATCCGGAAGCGGTGAAGTGGTACCAGAACAAGGTCAGAGATCTGCTGAAGCTGGGCGTCGGCGCGATCAAGATTGACTTCGGTGAACAGGCGCCGCTCAACGGCCAATACGCTTCGGGCTTGAGTGGTTGGTACGAGCACAATATTTATCCGCTGCGTTACAACAAGATCGTCGCCGAAGTCACAAAACAAACAACGGGCGAGGACATCGTGTGGGCGCGCAGCGCATGGGCCGGCAGTCAGCGATATCCGGTGCACTGGGGCGGCGACGCGGAGAACACCGACTCCGCGATGGCTGCGTCGTTGCGCGGGGGTTTGTCGTTTGGATTGTCGGGCTTCACTTACTGGAGTCACGACGTCGGAGGTTTCGTGCAGCGTCCATCGCGCGATCTTTATCGACGCTGGATGGCGTGGGGTGCGTTGAGCTCGCACGTTCGCGCGCATGGCGTACCGCCGCGCGAACCGTGGGAATACGACAGCGGTCTGACTGAGGACTTTCGGAGAGCGTTGAATCTGCGCTATTCGCTGATGCCATACATCTATGCGCAGGCCAAGGAGTCGTCGGCGCATGGCTTCCCGATGGTGCGGCCGCTGTTCTTCGAATATCCCAACGATGCCGGTTCGTGGACCATCGACGATCAGTATCTGTTTGGATCGGATCTGCTGGTCGCGCCGATGTTCACGAGCGGCGATCGGCGCAGGGTTTACGTTCCGCCGGGAACGTGGATCGACTATCAAACCGGACGTGTTTACGAAGGCGCGGGTTGGCACGAGATCGCGGTCGGTGCGATTCCGATCGTGCTGCTGGTGAAAAACCATTCAGTCTTGCCCCATATCAAAGTTGCGCAGAGCACGAAAGACATGGACTGGGACAACGTCGAGTTGCGTGTGTTCAGCACTGACAACGCTGAAGTCAAGGGATTGTTTACGAGGCCCGGCGGCGACGTGCAAACGCTGAGGGTGGTTCCACGCGGACGCACGTTTGTTCTGGCCAGGGATCCGCAAGCCGGAAAAGTGAAATGGACTATTAACAAAATGAATCAAACAGGAGAGCCCGTTAAGTGAAGAAAAATATTTCGAGACGTACATTCGCGAAGCTCGCCGGTGTTGCGACGCTCGCATCTGCAAGCGAGTTACCGTTAATCGCGCCAACAGCATCAGCTCAGGCGAACACGACGGCAGGGCGCGAGTTTCCGCGCGGCTTTATCTGGGGCACGGCAACCGCGTCGTACCAGGTCGAAGGCGCGGTCAAGGAAGACGGTCGCGGGCCTTCCATCTGGGACACGTTCTCGCATACGCCCGGCAAAGTGGTGAACAACGCCAATGGTGATATCGCAAACGACCACTATCGACTTTACAAAGGCGACGTTCAGTTGATGAAAGCGCTCGGCGCGAAAGCGTATCGCTTCTCGATCGCGTGGCCGCGCGTGTTTCCGAACGGCGATGGTCCAGCGAACCCGAAAGGTCTCGATTTCTACAATCGTCTCGTGGACGAGTTGCTCGCCAACGGTATACAACCGTACGCCACTCTCTATCACTGGGACCTCCCGCAATCGTTGCAGGATCGCTTTGGCGGTTGGGAAGGACGCGATACTGCGAAAGCGTTCGGCGATTACGCGGGCTACGTCGCGGCGCGTTTGAGCGATCGCGTCAAGCACATCTTCACGATCAACGAGTTCGGCGCGTTCATCGAAGTTGGATATCGCTGGGGTGCGCACGCGCCGGGATTGAAACTTGAAGGACTTCGCTTGAACCAGACGCGTCATCACGCTGTGCTGGGCCATGGACTCGCGGTGCAGGCGATTCGCGCGAGTGCAAAGAGCGGTACGAAGATCGGTCTCGCGGAAAACATCACGATTCCGGCGCCGGTGGTCGAGACGCCGCAGAACGTCGCCGCCGCCGAACGTGCGATGCGCGAGATGAATGCACAGTATCTGACCGTGATCATGGAAGGGAAGTACACCGACTGGTACTTGACGTCGAATGGCGCGAATGCACCGAAGTTCACGCCCGAGGATTTGAAGATCATTTCGAGCCCGCTCGACTTTGTTGGCATCAACGTTTACACAAATGAGTTTGTCCGCGCGGACGAATCTTCACCAGCGGGTTTTGCGCACGTTCCGCGTCCGAAGTCGTTTCCGCATGCGCCGTCGTTCTGGTTGTACATCTCGCCGGATGCGCTTTACTGGGGACCGCGGCACGTTGCGAAGCTTTGGGGAGTCAAGGAGATTTACGTCACGGAGAACGGTTGCTCTGCGGCAGACGAACCGGCGGCGGACGGTCGCGTTTACGACACGGATCGGGTTACGTACCTGCGCAGTTATCTGACGCAGTTGCGTCGTGCGACCGCGGAGGGCGTACCGGTGCGCGGTTACTTTCTGTGGAGCCTGATGGACAACTTCGAGTGGGCCGATGGTTTTACGAACCGCTTCGGTATTCACTACGTCGACTACGCTACGCAAAAACGCACGCCGAAGTTAAGCGCCGATTTTTATCGCGAGGTCATCGCCCGCAACGCGATCGTTTAAGATCTGTGTTTGTTCACTGACCTCCCGGAAGTGGGAGACACATGGAAAAAGGAGATCAAAAAAATTCTTTTATCCATTGGCTTCTCGCAAGCGGGAGACACATGTCTACTGAGTAGCCGGCGCCGCGGCTTTAACCGCCTCGAGCTGAAGATCGATGATCACCTCGTCAGCTACGTTGAGGCCGCCGTTCGCCATCTTCGCGCCCCACGTTATGTTGTAATCACGACGATTGATCTTCGTCTCAGCCGCCACACCGAAACGCACGTTTCCGCGATTGTCTTTAACCGCGCCAGTGACATTGAACGGGAATGAAATCGGCTTCGTCACGCCCTTTATCGTCAGATCGCCATGCAAAACATAACCGGCGCCCTTCTTCTCGACCTTCGTGCTCTTGAACGCCAACTCCGGAAACTGCGCTACGTCAAAAAAATCAGCGGTCCGCAGGTGATTGTCGCGTCCCGCCACGCCAGTGTCGATGCTTTCGACCTTCGCCGTGAACTGCACAGTCGACTTCGTCACGTCAGCAGCGTCGTAATGAATGGTCGAAGTGAAGTCCTTGAAACGTCCTCGCACAAATGAAATCTCAAAGTGCCGGATCGAAAAACCGATGACGCTGTGAGCTGCGTCAACGCGGTAATCGCCGGTGGGAATCGCTTCAAAACTGACGCCCGCGGACTTTTCTTGGGCGCCGGCAACATGTAGCGAAAGCGAGACTGCAACGAGGAGAGCTGCACACACAAGTAACAAAACAGAGGCTTTGGATCGGTCCATTGTCTTCTCCTTACAAAGCGGTTGGGCGTTTACGGAAACAAGAAAGTACACGAGAGCGTACAAATTCTCCAAGTCGCCCGGGAGTTATACTAAACACAACGAAGAGGTTTACGGAGATGCGGATCAATGAATTACCGGTTACGGGATTGGAGCATGAGCGACTGGTTTCGTGCACGGACGGCAATTACCACGGCTTAATAGCGCTTCATAACACACATCTTGGTCCAGCGGTCGGCGGCACACGCTTCTGGCAATATCGAAACGAGCAGGAAGCGATCAACGACGTGCTGCGACTCGCGCGCGGCATGACTTACAAGAACGCACTCGCGGGCGTACCGTTTGGTGGCGGGAAGTCCATTATTCTGAAGCGTGACGGTCCAATCGATCGCGAAGCGATCTTTCGCGCGCACGGCCGGTTCGTCGACACGTTTGGAGGTCGATACATCACGGCGGAAGACGTCGGCACGAGTCCCGAAGACATGGAGTATGTGAGAAGAGAGACGCAGCATGTGGGAGGGTTGTTGTCAGGTTCAGGGAACCCGTCGCCGGTGACGGCGCGCGGTGTTTTTCGTGCGATGCAGGCGGCGGCAAAGTATCGTTGGGGTTCGGATTCCCTCGAGGGGCGCACTGTCGCGATCCAGGGATGCGGCAGTGTCGGTTATTATCTCGCGTCGTACCTGAAGATCGCAGGAGCGCATTTGATTGTAAGCGACGTCGATCCGCGAAAAGTCGAGAAGGTAGTGAGGGACTTCGATGCGCTGGCCTGGGCGCCGGACGACATCTACTACGCAGATGCCGACGTCTTTGCGCCGTGTGCGCTGGGAGGCGTTCTGAACGATGAAACGATCAACGCTTTGAAGGCGGAGATCGTTGCCGGCGCGGCAAACAATCAGTTGCTCGAGCCACGGCACGGCGATGAGCTCGCCGCGCGCGACATTCTCTACGCGCCCGACTACGCTGCCAATTCGGGTGGTGTAATCAACGGTTGCCGCGACCTGCTCGGTTGGGATTCAGCGCAAGCTGCGGCGAAGGTCGACCAGATCTACGACACAGTTTTCAACATCTTTCAGATTGCCGCGGCTGAAGGCATTGCGACGTCGAAGGCTGCGGATCGTCTTGCGGAAGCGCGGTTCAAACTCGAGTAGGGAGGGGCTTTGCACAAAGGTACGCACATGGCCTCTGCGGCCGTCTGTTGGAAGAATATCTCTCACGCAAAGACGCAAAGACGCAAAGCACTGCCGTGTTTTGAGACTTTCTTTGAGTCTTTGCGTCTTTGCGCCTTTGCGTGAGAAATACTCTTCCGCTAAAGGCACTATTTATGCAAAGCATAGGGAGGGTTCTGGTTGCTCGTAGCTGATTTGGAAACACCGGCGATCGTCGTCGATCTGGACGTGATGGAGCGAAACCTGTCGCGCATGGCGGAGTATTGTCGCAACCGAAACCTGCGACTGCGGCCGCATACGAAGTCGCACAAGATTCCGGAACTGGCGAAACGTCAGTTGGCCCACGGAGCACGCGGAATCACGGTGGCGAAGATCGGCGAAGCGGAAGTGATGCTCGACGCCGGGATCGCGGACATGCTGATCGCGTACCCGATCGTCGGCACAGGTAAAGCGGAGAAGCTTGCAGACCTTGCAACGCGGGCCAACATCACCGTCGCGCTCGATTCGGTCGAAGTCGCGCGGGCGGTCTCCGCGGAGGCGAAGACGAGAGATGCGCGTGTCGGCATTTTAGTAGAGCTCGATGTTGGTTTTCGCCGTTGCGGTGTGACGAACGAAGATCAAGCTTTGACGCTCGCACGGTCCGTCGCGGATCTACCTGGTCTGGAGTTCAAAGGTCTGATGTTTTTCCCGGGTCATCTTCAGGTCAGCGAAAGTGAACGGGCGAAGTTGAGAATCAGTGTGAACGACTTCCTCTCGCGGTCACTGGCGAAACTCGAAGCTGCTGGTCTGCCCGTTGAAATCGTAAGCGGAGGCTCGACGCCGACTGCGCGCGAAGGTCACCTGTTCACTGGCGTAAACGAAATACGACCGGGCATGTACATCTTTAACGATCGAAATATGCTCGGCGTCGGTGTCGCGCAACTCGAAGACTGCGCGCTGTCAGTCATCACGACTGTCGTGAGCACGAGCGTTCCGGGCCGCGCGATCGTCGATGCCGGATCGAAAACGTTGTCTTCCGATCGTCATGAGATGCCGGACGGGAAAGGCTTCGGCATGATCAAGACGGATCCTGACGCAGAGGTCGAGCGTCTGTCCGAAGAGCATGGCAACCTGAACATTGCGCGATCGAGACGTCAGTATCGCGTCGGTGAGCGATTGGAGATCATCCCAAACCACGTGTGCAGCACGGTGAACATGCACAATCGGATCTATGGCGTATCAGGCGGGCGAGTTGAGACGGTTTGGGAAGTCGCCGGTCGCGGCAAGGTCCAGTAGTAGTAGACCGGGATCCCGAGCGCGACGAGCGCCAGGCCAATCAGCGATCGAACTGGCGACGTGATCAGCGTGCTGACCAGGAGCCACGTCGTCGTTAAGAGGAAGAGCAGCGGCACGATCGGATAACCCCAAGCGCGATACGCGCCTTCCGATCGCGGCACACGCCGGCGAATAAAGAAGATCGATACGATCACCAGCCCAAAGAACATCCAGTTCACGAAGATCACGTAATCCGTCAGCGTGTCGTATGAACCGGAAAGCGCGAGCACCCCGGCCCAAACACCCTGGACCACGAGCGCGCGCACCGGCACGTGCGTGCGTTCGGAAACGCGCGCGAGCGCCTTCGGAAACAGACCATCGTTCGCCATCGCAAACGGGATTCGCGAATTGGCCATCGTTGAAGTGTGCAGCGCGCCGAGCGTCGAGATCATCATTGCCGCCGCGATCAAACTCAGCGCGATCGCACCGAGGAAGGTTTCGGCAACGACTCCCGCGATGGATGACGTTGCCGGAACGTTGGCGACGTTCGTCGGCGTCAGGACGTAGAAGTAAGTTGTGTTGACGAAGACGTAAAGCACCATGCAGATGATCATTCCGGTGACGAGCGCGAGCGGAATGTTGCGTTTCGGGTCCTTGACTTCGCCCGACACGAACGTCATTTCGTTCCAACCGTTGTAGGCCCACAACGCGCCCAGCATCGCTGCCGCAAACCCGGCGCTGCCGCCACGCGCCGCACCCGCCACTCCTTCGCAGGCTCCGCCGGTGTCCTGCGCCAGGAAGTTGGACCACGATCCGCTGGCGAACAGAAGCACGCCGACGCCGAGGGCCACGATGCTTCCGACTTTGATGGCAGTCAGTGTGGTCGCGAACTTGCCGCCCATGGACACCGACGCGCAGTTCACGATCGTAATGAAGGCAATTGCACTCAACGCGACGAGCTGCAATCTGCCGAATGGAAGTCGATAACCTGCCACATCCACACTGAAGTAAGTGACGTCCAGCGTTCCCGTCAGCAGTACGTTGAGAAAGATTGCGAAACCGACGGCGAGTGCGGCGAGCGACCCCGCGCCGGACGCGAAGAACCGCATCCAGCCAAACAGAAACGCGAGTCGCGGATTGTACGCGTTGCGAATAAAGACGTATTCGCCGCCTGCGCGTGGCCACATAGCGGCTAACTCCGCGTACGTCAGCGCGCCTGCGAGCGAGAGCAATCCAGCCACGATCCAAACCGCGATCACGCGGCCGGGCGTACCGACGTTGCACGTCATCACGCGCGATTTCAGAAACACGCCCGTGCCGATGACGTTTCCAACAACGATCGCCGTCGTTGCGACTGGGCCAAGTCCGCGAACAAGAGCTGATTGGGTTGACATAGGGCCGGTAAAAAGTATCACAGTTCGGCGCACTGCCACTCTACTGCTACAATCTCGCGCCGAAGAACCTATGTTGAAATAC
>DASTOZ010000668.1:0-4067 GCA_035762365.1 Pyrinomonadaceae bacterium
CGAGCAATTCGAGATCGCAAATCGCGCGCTCGGAAAGTCTAATCGTGGGAAGTTCTTTGGCTCTGGCTAACGCTTCTGCCGGATCGGTAAACACGGATTTAGCAGATTAACACAGGCCAATGTAATATACCCGGGCCTAAAGCTTTGGGTCGTGGGTTAAGGCCCCACTACCAAGCTTTGTGCTTAGAACTTTGTGCTTTGTCTTCGGACAGTGGCCCTGTGCGTTGAGCGTACAAAGAACAAAGCACCAAGTAGTAAGCACTAATACCAATATGTGTGGAATCACAGGGTACGTTCGAAACGACGGCAAGCCGGTTGACGAAGCATTGCTGGCCCGCATGAACGAGGCGATCCGGCATCGCGGCCCCGACGAGGACGGCTTCTATGTCAACGGCTCGGTCGGCATGGCCATGCGCCGTCTGGCCATCATCGATCTCAAGAGCGGACAACAGCCCATTCACAATCGCGACCGTTCCGCCTGGATCGTTTTCAACGGCGAGATCTACAACTATCTCGAACTCCGCGAGAAGCTCGAAAAACTCGGTCACACCTTCTACACCAACAGCGACACCGAAGCGATAGTTCACGCTTACGATCAGTACGGCGTTGACTGCCCGAAACACCTGCGCGGCATGTTTGCCTTCGCCATTTGGAACGAACGCGATCGCGAACTGTTTCTAGCGCGCGATCGCGTCGGCAAGAAGCCGTTGCTGTACTCGCTGGTCAACGGTCAACTGATCTTCGCGTCGGAGTTCAGCGCCATGCTGCTGCATCCGGACGTCAGTCGCGAGATCGAACCGGAAGCGCTCGATTATTACCTCTCGTTCATGTGCATTCCCGCGCCGCTCACCGCCTATCGCGCGATTCGCAAACTCGAACCGGGCCACTGGCTGCGTTGGCGCAAAGGCGAGATCGAAGTTCAGCGTTACTGGCAACCCGACTTCACGAAGAAACTCAAGATCAGCGAAGAAGAAGCGGGTGAACGCACGGTCGAGATACTGCGCGAGGCAACGCGGGTGCGACTGATGTCGGAAGTTCCACTGGGCGCGTTTCTTTCCGGCGGCATCGATTCGAGCGCAGTCGTGGCATTGATGAGTCAGGAGTCGAGTGAACGCGTCAAGACGTTCTCGATCGGTTTCGACGAACAGGATTTCAGCGAGTTGCATCACGCGCGCCGGATCGCCGAACACGTCGGCGCCGATCACCACGAGTTCATCGTGCGGCCGGATGCAGTCGAGGTGTTACCGATGCTCGTCGACCACTACGGCGAGCCTTACGCGGATTCGTCGGCAGTGCCGACCTATTACGTCGCGAAAGAGACGCGCAAACACGTGACGGTTGCTTTGAATGGCGACGGGGGTGACGAATCGTTTGCGGGTTACGAACGCTACGTCGCGATGGGACTCACGGAAAAGTATCGCCGCGTGCCGTCGTTTCTGCGCGAGTCGGTGATCAAGGAGACGGTGAATCTAATTCCGACTTCGCCGACGAGACGCAGCATGGCGCGATCGGTCAAGCGTTTGCTCGACGGCGTGTCGCGTCCGCGGGTCGATCGCTACACGCATTGGGTCAGTGTTTTCAACGACGAAACGAAGAAGCCGTTGTATTCCGACTTCTTCCGTGAGCAGACCTCGCAAGCCGATCCGGCCGGGCTCCTGGGCGAGTGGTTCGAACGCGCCAACGGCATCGGGATTGTGGACGCGATGCTGTTGACGGACCAGATGACGTATCTGCCGAACGATCTGCTCGTAAAAGTCGACATTGCGACGATGGCGGTGTCGCTCGAAGCGCGTTCGCCGTTTCTGGATCATCACGTGATCGAGTTTGCGGCAAGCCTGCCGCAGCACCTGAAGCTGCGGCGGCTGACGACGAAGTATCTGTTGAAGAAAGTGTTGCGTAAGCTGTTGCCGACCGAGAACCTCAACCGCAGGAAGATGGGGTTCGGCGTGCCGATCGGTCACTGGTTCCGCGGTAAGATGCAGCCCTTTCTGCGCGAGGTGATTCTGTCAGACAAAGCGTTACGGCGCGGTCTTTTCAAACCCGAAACCGTGCGGCAGTTGGTCGAATTGCACACGCGCGGCGAGCGCGACTACTCGCATCAGCTCTGGACGCTGTTGATGCTCGAGCTTTGGTTCAATCGGTTTATTGATTAAATCAGTGTTAGAAGAGTCTCCCACGCATTGGATCCTCAGCGAGGACCCACGGATGGAAAAGACGGAGCGCGCGTGCGTCGCGTGTGGCTCAACCAACGCGCGCCCGCTCGGCGTCAAGAATGAATTTGACGTCGTCTCGTGTGTCGATTGCGATTCCATCTACACGCCTTACTCGCCGTGGTATTCGAGTGCCTTGTTCTACACCGGTTTTTATTTGAACCAGGAAGAGCTTTCGCCGCCGGAGTTCGTCAACACGCGACTGGAAGAGATCACCGCGAGTTTTTCGTCCTATCGTGATCACAATCGTTTGTTGGATATCGGCTGTGGCGCTGGCAACTTGCTTCAGGCCGCGCGCAAGAATGGTTGGAATGCGCAGGGACTCGACGTTTCCGCAGGCGCCGTCAAGCATGTGCGCGATCTCGGTTTCGAGGTTTTCGAAGGCGAACTTCAGGACGCGGCGTTTCCGTCGCAACACTTTGACGTCGTCACGGCGGCGGAACTGTTGGAGCACCTGATCGATCCGCAACCGTTGTTGCAGGAAGTGGCGCGGATTCTTCGGCCGGGCGGACTGTTCTGGACCACGACGCCGCACGCGCGCGGTCTGTCGGGCCGTGTGCTGGGGGTAAAGTGGCGGTGCGTTTGGCCGCCCGAGCATCTCCAGCTATTCTCCATTCGCGGGCTGACGAAGTTATTGCGCGATGCTGGTTTCCGGCAGTTGCGCATCAACACGACTGGCGGGAACCCCGTCGAGATCTTTCACGCGATGGGAGCGGTGAAATCGGCGCCGAAGACCGTCGACCAGCATTTTGATCGAGTCACGACGAGTTATCGCTTGAACGAATCGATGATGAAGAGTCGCTCGCGACGGGCGTTGAAAAACACCGTCAACAGCTTTCTTAACCTCAGTCGCCTGGGCGACTCGCTGAAAGTCTTTGCCGTCAAGTGAAAACACGGATTTGAAGTAATCCTGACCTGGAGGACAACGTTGAAAGGCGTAGTGCTAGCTGGAGGCCTGGGAACGAGATTGCGCCCGCTAACCTCCGTTACCAACAAACATCTGCTGCCGGTTTACAACCAGCCGATGATCTATTACCCCATTCAGACTCTCGTCAACGCTGGCATTACGGACATCATGGTAGTGACGGGTGGCAACTCCGCGGGCGACTTCCTGCGCCTGCTCGGTAACGGCAAGGCATTCGGTCTCAAACACCTGAATTACGCTTACCAGGAAGGCGAAGGCGGGATCGCCGACGCGCTCTCGCTCGTCGAACACTTCGCCGCCGAGGATCCGGTGTGCGTCGTCCTCGGCGACAACATTATCGAAGGCAACATACTTTCCGCCGTCAAGGCGTATCGAGAGCAGGGCGGCGGCGCGAAGATCATTTTGAAGAAAGTGCCCGATCCGCAGCGCTTCGGCGTGCCGCGTCTCGACGGAAACAAGGTGCTTCGTATCGACGAGAAGCCAGCGACGCCGCAGTCGGACTACGCGGTGATCGGGATCTACATGTACGACGAGCACGTCTACGACATCATCCGTTCGCTGATCCCGTCAGGCCGCGGCGAGCTCGAGATCACGGACGTCAACAACGCGTACATCGCGCGCAATCAAATGACGTGGGAAGAACTCGACGGTTGGTGGACCGATGCCGGTACGTTCGAGAGTTTGCTGCACGCTTCGAAACTAGTGGCCGAAACGGGCGCGAACAAAATGTCGATGAAGATAGGTTCTTAGTTTCTTTTCACATTTGCTTTTTCGATGTCCCAGGTTGGACCAACACGGATCGTTCGCATCATCGCGCGTCTGAATGTGGGCGGGCCGGCGAAGCATGTGACGTGGTTGACCGCGGGATTGCAGGATGCGAACTATCGCTCGGTGCTGGTCGCGGGTTCTGTTCCGCCGGGCGAAGAAGACAT
>DASTOZ010000669.1:0-20171 GCA_035762365.1 Pyrinomonadaceae bacterium
CACGGCGATCGATCACGCGCGGGCGTTTTGGCCCGGAGCGCCGCTGGTCGCGTGTCGCCGGCATACGAACGGTTACCAGAGCCTCAATCTTCGCAGCCTCGATAGCCCGACATTGAGACGTCTGGGTTTTCTGGCTATCGCCGACAAGTCGGCCCATCTCCCCGCGCTGCTTCGCGAGATCGAAGCGAACGGCGCGGCCGATCTGGGTCTTGACGAACCTGAAGACACGCCGGCCGAAACCGGATCGTCATCGCTTCCGGCGAAGATCAAGGCGAGCCATTTGCGCGCCGCGTTCGACCTGGTCGCTTCGTTGCACTTCATCGGCGATCAGAACGGCGCCGCTAACAGCGCGCTCGCTGGACTCGAACGTCTCGTACGCGCTGACCGTTGGGCCATCTATCTCTTCTCGGAAGCAAAAGGTGTCGAAGCTTCACGACTCGAAGCTATTGCGGTTCGAAAACCAGGGCAGCCGAGCAGCGTCAAGACCGAAGAAGAATGGCGACGAAGATTGACGGGCGAGTCGGATCTGCCGCTGGGTTCTGAAACGCGATCTGCGAAACGTGCTGCGGCGGGAATGGGCATCGTCAAGAAGAAAGAACGCGGACAGTTTGTCGTCGCGGTGCCGTTGATCTGTGGTGAGCGAATACTCGGCGTGCTCGAAGGCATTCGAGAAGGCGCCGGTTCCAGGGCTTTCAAGAAACCCGAGGTCGCGCTGCTTGATTCATTGTCGCTGCCGATCGCGTCGGCGTTGGCGAACGCGGTACGCATTGCCGAAGCCGAACGTCTGTCGCAAACCGACGATCTTACGAAGCTGCACAACGCCCGTTATCTGCGACAGTTCCTGCTGAACGAGATCCGGCGCGCACGTCGTTACGGAACGAGCGTCGCGGCGCTGTTCATCGACCTGGACGACTTCAAACACGTCAATGACGAACACGGTCACCTCGTCGGGTCGCATGTTCTGATGGAGATGGCCGCCGTTATTCTTTCGTCGATTCGCGACACGGACGCGGTGGCTCGTTACGGCGGTGACGAGTTTGTGATCGTGCTGCCCGATACGGGAACCGAGCTGGCGGGCCAGGTCGCGGAACGCATTCGCCAGAAAATCCTGAGACACACGTTTACGGGCGGACGTCGTTTACAACTCTCGATGACGGCGAGTTTTGGCGTGGCCGCGTTTCCGAAGCACGCGTCGTCGCCGCAGCAACTCATCGCCTGCGCCGACACCGCGATGTACGAAGCGAAAGCCGCGAACAAGAACTGTGTGCGATTCGCCGCAGACCTCGCGACCTCGCGCGATCCGATGGTCCCTGAATTCCTCAGCATCGAAACAGATATCGAGAACTTGAATCCCGCGTAAATCGTTCAAGCGATCTAATCTAAGTGATAGATGTTCTAATCTCAGCTCTTGCGTGCTCTGTGCGGTCTCGGCGTCTCTGCGGTTGATCGCTTTCCCGCAGGAATCTACCGCAGAGGCGCAGAGCTTACGCAGAGTTCGCATCAGAGATAACGCAATTTTGGACACCACCAATTTAAGTAGTAGCCTCGACCGAAAGCCCTAACTAGTGTAAAGTTTCCCGTTTACGGCTCGCGCCGTCACGGTGTATTGTAGGAGGTCGGAAGTGTTCGCGCTTTACCGCCGATCCCGCCCGAAAGTTCCAAACTTACAACCACGGGAAGTGAATAAGTCTAGTGGCTTTTAAATCTATCTTCAGTCTGTTTTCCAGCGATTTGGCTATCGATCTGGGGACGGCAAATACCCTGGTGTATGCGAAGGGACGCGGAATTGTCGTTTCAGAGCCCTCTATCGTCGCCATTAATAAGGTAACCAACCAGGTCGAGGCCGTTGGCCGCGACGCAAAAGACATGTTGGGCCGAACCCCCGGTAACATCGTCGCGATTAGACCGATGAAGGACGGCGTCATCGCCAACTTCGAAGTCACCGAGAAGATGTTGCAGCACTTCATCCGCAAGGCCCATAACGGAAAGACGTGGGTCAGTCCGCGCGTTGTGATCGGCATTCCGTCGGAGATCACACAGGTCGAACGGCGCGCGGTTGAAGACTCTGCTTACCGCGCGAAGGCGTCCGAAGTCTATCTCGTCGAAGAAGCGATGGCGGCTGCGATCGGCGCCGGTCTTCCGATCACGGAACCGCACGGCAACATGGTCGTCGACATCGGCGGCGGCACGACCGACATCGCTGTCATTAGTTTGAGCGGCATCGTCTACTCGCGAGCAGTGCGCGTCGCCGGCAACGAGATGGACGAGGCGATCATTCAGTACATCAAACGCAAGTACAACCTGCTGATCGGCGAACGGACCGCGGAAGCAATCAAGATCGAGCTCGGTTCAGCCTATCCACTCGACGAGCCACTCTCCTACGAAGTCAGAGGACGCAATCTGATCGAAGGTATTCCGAAGACGATCACGATCACTGACGAAGAAGTGCGCGAGGCGCTCGCCGATTCGATCTCGACGATCATCAACGCCGTTCGCGTGGCGCTCGAACGAACGCCGCCCGAGCTTTCCGCCGACATCGTCGAACGCGGCATCGTGCTGACCGGCGGCGGCGCGCTGTTGAAGAACCTCGACAAGAGACTGTCGATTGAAACAGGGCTGCCGGTTTCGCTCGCCGACGATCCGCTCGCCTCGGTTGTATTGGGGACTGGAAAGATGCTTTCCGACTTCGACCTGCTCAAACGGGTGAAGTGGGAAAACACGATGACGAGTGGTATGTAAAAAGCCACGGAATACGCAGATGGCTTCCGTTCGCACACAAAAAGAGATTCGCCAGCGCGCTCCCCTCTGGCTCGTCTCATTATTAGTTCTCAACTTCGTCGTCATGGCGGTCGACGCCCGCGACGCCGATGGACAACAGAAAATTATCCGTGTCTGGACGCAGACTTTCGCCTCGCCACTGCAAAACGCCTCATCGAAAGCCAGTGGCGCGACCACCGGTTTCTTTCAGCAGATCTGGAACTTCCGCAGCGCGGCCCAGGAAAACGAACAGTTGAAACAGCGCGTCACCGCGTTGGAAACTGAACTGAACAACGCCCATCAGGCCGAGGCTGAAAATGAGCGGCTCAAAGCGCTCCTCAAGCTCAACGAACAAACCCAAATCAAATCGATTCCGGCTCGCGTGATCGCGCGCGACCCGTCAGTCTGGTTCAACACGATCACGATCAACGTCGGCAGCACTTCAGGCGTCGCCGTGAACATGCCGGTGGTGACAGGCGGCGGAATCGTCGGTCGCGTAATCACAGTCAGTCCGTTTGCGGCACAAGTGATGCTAATCACGGACGAGAAGGCGGGTGCGGGTGCGGTGGTTGGACAGTTGGGCCAGTCGGGCGCGCTTGGTTCGGTTCGTGGACGCGCGGACCTCGGCGTCGGAATTATCGAGATGCGTTACGTCTCCGGCCTCGAGAAAGTAGAGGTAAACGATACCGTGATGACCACCGGGCAGGACGGAATCTATCCGCCCGGTTTGAACGTGGGACGAGTTGTCGACGTCAAAAACGGCACCGCAACACAGGCCCACCAGATTTTGATTCAACCCGGCGCACAGCTCGACCATTTAGAGGAGGTGGCCGTGCTTCTCTATCGCGCTCCTCAACGTGCTGCCCCCCAAGAGACCCTGCCAAATGTTGAAAAGCCCGGGAAGCAGTAAGTCATTGGCGATTGGCGCTTGCCAATTGCCGATTGGCAGCAATCGTAAGTCACGCCGTATGAGAGCCGTCAACGCTAAACACCAATTGGCAATCGGCAATCGCCAATCGACAACGTAACGATGCCGCAGCTCAAGTTAGCCGCAATTCTGATCGTTTCCATTGCGTTGCAGCTTACGTTGCGCATGGTTTGGCAGCCGCTGGTTTACATCGACTTCCCGCTTGTGCTGGTCGTTTACCTCGCGCTGCAACGCGAGGCGTGGCAGGCGCTGGTGGTTGCGACAGTGGCAGGACTGATAGTTGACGCGCAAAGCGGGTCGTTAATTGGCGCCAGCGGATTCTCCAAGACCCTGACCGCCTACGTCATCTACTTCGCGGCGACGAAAGTAAACCTGGAAAACCCGCTGCTCCGGATTCCGGTGCTGGCGGCAGCCACGGTGCTTGATTCCCTGGTCTTCGTCTTCAGTCACCGGCTGTTTGGCTACCCGCCCACCGTGCCGCTGGTGCAGACGATCTCTTACAAGCTCATCGCCACAACCGTCGTCGGGACGTTGGTGCTTTATCTCATCGATTCGATCGTCGCGGAACGCACCTCCCAGCGGCGCCAGTTCGCCACTCGACGCCGCGTCGCCCGCCGTTCAACAGGGTCATTGCGCAGAAGATAAATCCGTGGTATGCGTCTATTGGAGTTAAGTCAATGAAGTTCGAAGACTCATCTCAAAACCTTCGCGCCCGGCTCAGGTTCGTTCAGGCCCTGGTTGTGGTGATGCTCGGTCTGCTGAGTGTGCGGCTGTATGTCCTGCAGGTCGTGCGCGGCGGACGCTATGCGGAGATCGCGGAGAACCAGCGACGCCGGCGTCTACCGATTCCAGCGCCGCGCGGCGTCATCTTCGATCGCGAAGGAAGAGTGCTGGTCGACTCGCGTCCGATCTACAACGTGATCCTCTCGCGCGAAGACGTGAAGGGTAAGGATCTGAACGCGCTCGTCGAACCGCTCGCCGACGGTTTGACCGTCGAACGAGAGATCCTGAAAGAGCGGTTCGACGTGGTTAAGTCGATGCCGGCGTTCGAGTCGATTCCAGTCAAACAGGATGCGACGCCCGGCGATATCGCCTGGGTTGAAGCGCACACACTCGAGTTTCCCGAGCTGCGTGTCGAGCAACAGCCGCAGCGACGTTACCCGACGGACGGTTCGTTGGCCCACGTGCTCGGTTACGTCGGCGAGATCAGTCCCGAACAGCTCAAGCAGCAAACGTCGAAAGATAAAGGACTCAAACCCGGCGACATCATTGGTCTAAGCGGTGTCGAACAGACATACGACGACTACCTCCGCGGCACGGATGGTTATCGCGAAGTGGTGGTCGATAGTCGCGGACGCATTCAGGCGGAGATCGAAACAGTTAACCCGACTCCCGGACGCGATCTCGTCACGACGATCGATCTCGACCTCCAGAAGGCCGCCGAAGAACAACTGGCCAACTCCGCCACCAAACGCGGCGTGATCATCGCCATGGATCCAAACAACGGCGAGATCCTGGCGCTGGCTTCGTATCCAACGTTCGATCCAAATCTCTTCTCGCAACGCATCACGACGAAAGAAGGGCGCGCGGAGTACGCCGCGCTCCTGAACGATCCGCTGACGCCGCTGCTCAACCGCGCAGTCCAGAGTCGTTATCCTCCGGGTTCGACGTGGAAGATTCCAATGGCCGTCGCCGGCCTGCAACAGGGAGCGATCACGCTGGACCATTCAAACCTGGTGTGCGGCGGTGGCATCACGATCGGTAACAAGTTCACGCGCTGCATGGGTAATCACGGTTCGCCGGACGTGAAAGCCGCGATCACCCACTCGTGCGATGGTTACTTCTATCGTCTCGGGTTGAAGATGACGATCGACGGCATCGTCTCGATGGTTGACGAGTTTGATCTAAACAAGCGCACCGGTATCGATCTGCCGAATGAAGTCATTAGCTATACGCCGTCACGTGAGTTCAAACGACGCAACTGGCCGCGCGATCCCGACTGGCGCGACATCGACACTGTCTATGCGTCGTTCGGACAGGTCTACGACATCATCACGCCCATTTCATTGCTACGAACCATCTCGGCAGTCAGTCAAACGGGAAAGATGTACATTCCTCACGTGCTCAAGGAAGTGCGACCGATCGGCGCTCCCGGCACGGCCGATTACAAGGCGCCCGTCGGATTTCAACCGCTGGATCCGTCGCGGCCAAATCCCAAGATCATTCCGATCCCGAAGGACATTCATGACGTAGTGGTGGACGGACTGTGGTCGGTGGTGAACGCCGGCGGCACGGCGGGCAGCATCAAGATGGACGGTTTCGACATCGCGGGCAAGACGGGAACCGCGCAGGTCGTCTCGCTCGGCAAAGACACAGGCAAGAACAAGGACCACGCGTGGTTTGTCAGTTACGCGCCGGCTTTCAAACCGGAAATCGCAATGGTCGCTCTGATCGAGAACTCAGGTTTCGGTGGACGCAATGCTGCGCCCGCCATTCGCGCCGTTTACGACGAGTACTATCGCAAGACGCGACATCAGGAGCCTCCCGGCACGCTCCCCAAGCCCCAGATCGCGAAGACAGACACTCCTAAACAAACCAAGCCAGCCACTGCCGTCGCCTCGCGGCAACAGGCAGTCGTGAGTAATCAGTAGGTACTAGCAATCGAAGCTTTTTAATGGTTGCAATTATTCACAAACGTAGTTGGCGAGACTTCGACTGGATTCTCGCGCTGCTCGCTATCGGCATCGTGCTGTTCGGCACGATGCAAATCCGCAACGCGCAACCGACCGAAGCTTACTGGGTCAAACAACTCATCGGCCTCGCGATCGGTCTCGTCGCGATGCTCGCGATAGCCTTCACCGACTATCGAAAACTGTTGCACCTCGCGCCCGCGTTCTACATCTTCGGACTGATCCTCCTGGTGATCGTTCTGGTTCCCGGCATCGGCTTGAAGATCAACGGGCAACGAGCGTGGATCAAAGTGCCGGGTATCGGACAGTTTCAGCCGTCGGAGTTTGTGAAAGTCACGACGGCGATGATGCTCGCGCGTTACTTCGGCAAGAACCGCGTGCAGGCGCTCAGTCTTAAAGAGATGATCGTCGGGGGATTGATCCTCGCATTGCCGTGCGGTCTGATCCTGCTCGAGCCGGACGTCGGATCGGTTTTGACGTACCTGCCAATTCTCGCGGTCGTACTGTTTCTGTCGGCAATCAGGTTGCGGCTGGTTATAGCAGCGGCGTTGATTGCTGTGGTCATGATTCCCGCTTCGTACTGGTTCGGAGTCAAGACCGGACTGGTGAAGGGTTATCAGCAGGAACGTATCAACGTCATTCTCGATCCGGAGAATGCCGACAAGCGGAGGATCGGTTATCACACGTGGCAATCGATTCTGACCGTCGGCGAAGGTGGTCTGTTTGGTTCACGTTCCTCGATTGAGCATTCGCAGAGCGGGCTGAAGTTTCTACCCGAGCCGCATACGGATTTCATTTACGCCGTCACCGCGGAAAACACGGGGTTCGTAGGCTGCGTGCTGGTGTTGCTCGCCTACATGGTGCTGTTGTCGCGTCTGATCACAGGCGCACGGCGTTCGTCCGACCGCACGGGGATGCTCTTTATCATGTCGTTCGTCGGTGGACTCACGTTTCAGATCTTCATCAACATCGGCATGGCGCTCGGGATCTCGCCCGTCATCGGTGTGCCCTTGCCGCTGATGAGCGCCGGGCTCGCGTCGCTGATCGCGACGTTCATCGCCATCGGGTTTGCTATCAGCGTGCAGTTGCGGAGGTTTGTGAACTAGCCTGCGATCTGATCACGCCCAGCGCCTGACGAATCCCACCCAAATGGTAAGCAGTGTGCGCGACGATCGACATCGCGCCGCCGATGTCGAACGGACCGTCCCAGTTCTCAAACGAATTGATCGTCGTCATCACACGCTCATGACTCGCGCGTAAACGTCGTTTCAAGTCTTCCCACTGCTCCGGCGTTACTTCCCGCACGGTTTCCCAGATCTCGCGCCAGTTGTACTTCTTCTCCATGTTCCCGGTGCGAATGATCTCGTCGAGCACGTCGAGATAGAACCGGACGTGTTCGACTTGGGCGGCGATCGTCGCGGTCTGCGGCGAGGCCGAGCGCGACGCTTCCTCCACAGTGACGCCGTCGAGTGTTTCGTAAAGCGTCGTGCCTTTGTCGAGATACATTCCGTGGACTTGCGAGAACGTTTCGTCGATGAGCTGAAGCAGCGTCGGCTTCAACCGCTCCAGTGGTATCTGAAGAGACAACTACTTACCTCCTTGGATCAGACAAAAACATCCTGTTGAGTAACTGGCCGAGCCTGGTAGCAAACGTTGACTTGCCTGACCCGCCTGACCCAATTACTAAAATCCGTTTCATCCGCGAGTACGACTGACTCTGCCAATGCGCCGATCACCATTGAGCATCAGCTCGCACGCTTTGTACGCGTATTCTTCGAACTGTTCGAGTCGTGATGCGAGGACGATCCACGCGTTCTTCCCGGAACGCCAGTAATACCGCCGTGATAGATCGGGAAATTCCCTGCCGAGACTCTCGACGTGCTCCGTTGAGGTAAACAACCATACGCCGTTCGATCCGGGTTGTTTCACACTATCTCGCAACGCACAAAGGAGTTTGTCGTCGAGATAGACGTAAGTGAAGCCAAACATCCGTTTGATCGTCGGACGAATCGGCTCCAACTCTTCGAGAACAAAGGGAAAAGGATCTCGTTTCTCGCTCAATTTCTTCCAACTCTGAATCATGGTTTAATCTGTAGTACCGAAAGGAACCGCATCATGGCCCCTACACTCTACCGAATCATTCTCCAGGTCGACAATCTTGACCGGGCTGAAGAGTTCTACGGCAAGTTGCTCGGCGATCGCGGACGCCGTATTCCGCGCGGATCGCGTCATTACATCGACTGCGGTCCCGTGATACTCGCGCTCGTCGACGTCACTGCCGAAAACAGTATCGCGGCCAAACCGGAACCACTTCCCGACTACATTTACTTCGCCGTGGACGACGTGGATGCCGTGCACGCACGCGCGCGCGAACTCAACTGTCTCTCGACGGAAGACGTTCACGGCGAGACGGCGGGCGACGTCGTCGTGCGTCCGTGGCGTGAAAGATCTTTCTACGTCCACGATCCGTGGGGCAACGGTCTCTGCTTCGTCGACGAGAAGACGCTGTTCACCGGCAAGTAATCCATGCAAGAAAACCCAACATACCAAGCCGCCAACACTGCCGCCCCGATCGTCGAAGAGCACTTCGAACGTCATCTCCAGGAAGCACTGAAGAAAGGCGAGACGAACCTCGCGCCGAGACCCGACGCGCGCGCCGTCGCCGGCATCATCAACGCGACCTTTTGGGCCAGCTTTCGACCGGAAGAGGGGCGTTTTCCGAAGATCTCGATCGCTTATCTTCCGCCCGAACAGGCCGGCCAACCGTTGATCTTCGAACACTCGCTGCCGCTGACGGCGGGCGTGCTGACGAAGCTGGCGCCCGCTGTCGAACGACCTGAGATCCATCTCGGCGTGTGGACGTTCGGCGAGGAGTTGCGCGTTTGGGGCGCCACCAGGATCATTCCATTTTACTGTTTCGTTCTCGAAGACATCGAACCGGGACTGCTCGTCGTGAAGCATCGGCGGCTCGACGGCTTTGGCAAGTATGCAAACGTCGTCGTGCTCAAAGGCGAGCGGGTGAAAGTCATCGACGAAGCGGGCACGAGTCTGCCTGACTGTCCTGCACTACTCAAAGCGTTGCTCGCGTTTACGGCTGCGGCAACGAACGGCCCACATCATTCGTTGAACGTGCTGGTCCAACTCTCGGCGTCGATGCGCGCGCAGGGACATGGCGGCAGCTTGCTGGTTGTGCCAGCGGGAAGTGAACGTTGGCGGGAGTCGATTTCGCAACCGATCCTTTATTCGGTGACGCCGGAGTTCTCAGCGCTGTCGCGTTTGTTGCGGGAGAAGGTCGATTACGATGACCGGCGGCAGTGGCAGAGTGAGCTGCGGCGAGCGGTCGACATGATCGGCGGGCTGAGTGCGGTTGATGGCGCGACAGTGATCAACGATCATTACGAAGTGCTTGCGTTCGGAGCGAAGATCGCGCGGCCAGAGGGCAGACCGCCGGTTGAGAAGTGGGTGGTTACGGAGCCGATCGTGGGTAACGTTCCGGTGGTCGTGCATTCGACCGAGCATGGTGGTACGCGACACTTGTCGGCAGCGCAGTTTGTGCAGGACCAGCGCGACTCGCTGGCGTTGGTGGCGTCGCAGGATGGACGGTTCACCGTGTTTGCGTGGTCGCCGTGTGAAGGGATGGTCCATGCGCATCGCGTCGAGTCGTTGTTGATGTAGTTCTCTCTCTTTTTGTGCCTTTTGTGCCTTTTGTCGCTAAATGACTTTCCTCTTTCTGCTCCTTTCGCTCTTGCTATCACCCTTGGACTGGCCGCAGTTCCGGGGGCCAACGGGGCAGGGTGTCTCCGAAGAACGCGGGCTGCCGCTGACGTGGAGCGAAAACAAGAACGTCCGTTGGAAGGTCGCGATTCCGGGTCGCGGGTGGTCTTCGCCCGTGGTCCAGGGCGACCGCATCTGGCTTACGACAGCTACCGAAGAAGGAAAGTCGCTGCGCGCGATCGCGGTCGATCGCAACACGGGTGCGATTCTTCAGAACGTCGAAGTCTTCCGCCTGAAATCGGCGAAGCTGGCGAACTCGAAGAATAGTTTTGCGTCGCCGACGCCCGTCATCGAAGGCGATCGAGTCTATCTTCACTTCGGCGCGTTCGGTACGGCGTGCATCACGCAGGCGGGCGAGATCGTTTGGAAGACGCGGCTGGAATACGACAACGGGCAGCACGGCACGGGTGGTTCGCCGGTGATTTACGACGACCTGTTGATTTTGAGTTGCGACGGCAACGACGTGCAGTTTGTCGTCGCGCTGGAGAAGTCGACCGGGAAAGTGCGTTGGAAGAAGACGCGCGAAGGGTATCAGGCGTACACGACACCGCTCATCGTGTCGTTACCGGAGGGCGATCAGGTGATCAGTCCGGGCGCGTTTCGCGCGGTTGCTTATGAGCCGCGCACCGGAAAAGAGATTTGGCAGGTTCGGTATGGCGAGGGCTTCTCGAATGTTCCTCGTCCGGTGTTTGGGCATGGTCTGGTATTCATCTGCACGGGGTTTCAGCAAGCGTCGTTATTGGCGATCAAGCCTGATGGTCGTGGCGATATCACGAAGTCGAAGATCGCGTGGCGACTCGATCGCGGCGTGCCGCTGACGCCTTCGCCGCTGCTCGTTGGCGACGAGTTGTACATGGTTACCGACAACGGCATCGCCACTTGCGTCGACGCGAAGACTGGGCAGGAACTCTGGCGCGCGCGTCTGGGCGGCAACCACTCCGCGTCGCCAATCTACGCGGACGGAAAGATCTACTTCCTGAGCGAAGAGGGCGAATCGATCGTCATCGCCCCCGGGCGTCAATTAAAGCACCTGGCCACCAACCAACTCGACGGCCCCACTCTCGCCTCCATGGCCGTCTCCGACAGCTCCCTCTTCATCCGCACCGCCACCCACCTCTATCGCATCAGCAACTAGCCCGTTGGCGCCAACACATCACACACACCAGCTGTGAGCCGTCACGGTGTGGACATGCGGCGGAAGGGGATGCCGGAGAAGTTTAGGCGCATGGCGCGGCCGTCGATGATCGATTCGAAGGCGATCCAGTCGGGGGCCTCGGGGTCCCCGATGCCGAACTTCCCGTCGCCGCGCAAGACGAGCGGTTGGAGACCATCAAGATAAAGACGATCCTTCCGGTAAACGACTCGCGCGTCGCCGTACCACGGACTATCGTTGTAATAGTGGCCCACGTAACCTTCCCACTCTTTGCGCCTCTCGAACGCACCGCGTGGACCAGTGTAGCGCTGACCCGCATACCAGTCCGGCCCCCAATACGCCTCCGTCACCACACGATTGTCACGCACAAACCCGAGCAGGAATCTCTCAAACTCCGGATGCTTCACGATGAACCGATCTCCAGCGGCTGCGGCGCGCTCGAGCGGCACACGACGTCCGCCATGCACCAGGATCAATTTCTCACCCTCCGCAACCAGAACGAGCTTCTTCTCGTTCGTCGACGTGTACTCACCCGCATAATCAACCGCGTTCTTCACTTCATCCGGCGCGGACGCGGCGGCAGGAGCGTCAGGCAACTTCTTCCCATCGAGCGAAGCATT
The DNA here is from genome assembly GCA_035762365.1 of Pyrinomonadaceae bacterium. GTDB lineage: Bacteria > Acidobacteriota > Blastocatellia > Pyrinomonadales > Pyrinomonadaceae > PSRF01. Next base: position 11,923 of record DASTOZ010000669.1, read on the forward strand.
GAATAGTTCGATCGCATACTTCGTCACCGCCACCGGCCGATACCCACGCAAGTTTGCGTTCACCGACGCAAACGCACCAACACCAGACGTCAAATCGGCGTCGATTGAAGAACTAAACGCAACCATCCCGCCCGTATGCCGCAGACGCTTGTGCCCTTCGATGTCGCTTACCCACAGACCATACCCATACGACGCAGGCTCACCGCGATACGGAGAATCGATCGCCGGCTTGGTAAACAATTTGAACCCATCCTCGGAAATCAGCCGTCCCTTCGGCAGCGCGCCGCGGTTCAGCAACATGCGAAGGTACTTCGCCATGTCGCCCGGCGTTGACGCGATACTTCCCGCCGCGACGTCGACCTCGATCCACTGCGCTTCCGCCAGCGTGCCATGCAGCGGAAACGGCTTGCCTTCATTGAGCGGCTCATACCCCACGGCCAGACGCTTGCGAATGTCGTTGGTGATCGTCGAACTGCTCGCCGTCATTCCCAAGGGCGCCAGCAAACGCTCGCGCATCGCATCCGGAAACGGCCTGTTGTCGAGCGCCTCGATCAGAAACCCGAGAATGTTGTAACCGGTGTTCGAATACAGAAAGCGTTTACCCGGCTCGTACGCGGTCCATAACTCGCCAAGCAACGCGTCAAGCAGCAGCGGCGCCCCCGGAAGTCCCGCGGTGTGACTCAACAGATGATGCGTGGTGACCGCCTGAAACTTTGTATTGATCTTCAACCACGGCAGGTATTCGACGATCGGCTTGTTCAAGTCGAGCTTTCCTTCGTCGTGCAACTGCATGAGCGCGAGCCCGACAAACGACTTCGACACCGATCCGATCTCGAACATCGTCTCGTTTTCAACTTTCATTCCGGCCTTGGTATCGGCAAAACCATAGGTCGACGCCCTGATTAGACCATCACGGTTCGCCAGCGCGAGCGTCAATCCCGGCGCGCCCGTTTCGCGCATGTGCCGCGCGATGTACTCGTCGAGTCGCGCAAACACCGGTTGCACCGCCGCCGACTGAAAAGCAAACGGACCAACCGAATTAACAAACACTGAGCCGCCCTTCGCCTCGATTACGCCGCACGCAGCGACGCCCAATGCAGACTTCGCAGTATTCGACAGAAATCTACGCCGCGAAACATTCATAGACATTCGTGTGTTTTTTCCTTAGTTAGTGTTTAGACCAAGCGTTTTCGACAACTCGACAAACCGCGCTTCCGATCGCAGGTTCTTGAAAACCGGATCGATCTTAATGAACGGCAACCAGTTGAACCGCTCCTCCTGCGACTTCTCCAGCCAATCCAGCGCAAGCTTGCGATCGCCCAGTCCCGCATAAACCACAGCGGTTTGAAACGGAGAGACATACTGCTGTTTGGATAGCTCCTGCAAACGCGCAACCACTTTCTCGGCGTCGCTTCTCTTCCCGGCGAGCGCCTGTGAATGGCCCAGCGCCGTGAGCACCGCAACGTTGTCGGGCGACTTCTTCAACGCCTGACGAAACTCCTCAATCGCCTCGTCCAACTTCCCCTGCTCTTCGAGCACCAACCCCGCTTCGTAATGCGCGCGCGCGAAAGTCTGGTCCAACTCCAGAAGCTTCAACGACTCTTTCCGCGCCTCGTCAAGATGCCCGGCATAATACAGATTGCGAATGAAGTCTGAATAGATCGTCAACGAGAACGGCTCCAGCTCGTGCGCGGTCCGCGCCTCGGCAATCGATTCGTCAAACCGTCCGGCGGCGGCCAGATAACTTCCGTACCACTGGTGGGCCGTGGCGTAATTCGGATTCAACTCGATCGCGCGTTTGAAATGCTGCTCCGCTTCCGTCCACTTCAAATGATAACGATACTTCACAAACGCAAGCGCGTTGTGCGCCTCGGCAAGGTTCTCGTTGATCGACAACGCGCGGTTCGCTGCCGCTTCGGCCTTCGGAAAAGAATCGTTTGCCGAAGCGACGTTGTAAACGTTCAGCAGCAAATAGCAATCGGCGAGACCGGCGTATGCGAGGCCATAATCCTGGTCGCGCATGATCGCCTGCCCGAAATAATCGATGCCTTTCTTAAAACCATCGATCGTTCGCTGGTTCCAGTTGTAACGGCCCAGCAGATAGAGCCGGTACGCCTCAGAATCGGGCGAGTAGTTACGCGTCAACTGCGAGTGATCGAGGCCATCTGTGCGAGACCGCAGCCGCTGAGAAACGTCGCGCGAGATCTGCTGCGGCAACGCGACGACTTCGGAAACCTTGCGCCCGTAGCGTTGTCCCCAGATATGACTGTCGTCGCGTACGTCGATCAATTCGACACTCACCGCCAGCTCGTCTCCATGTTGGACCACGCTGCCCGACAACAGCGCATGCACGCCGAGCTCGCGCCCAATCGTTTTCGGATCAGTTTCGCGGCCTTTGTACTGAAACACCGTGTTCCGCGACTTCACCTTCAGATCCGGCATCCGCGAAAGACTATCGATCAAACTCTCCGTGATACCGTCAGACAGGTATTCCGTGCTCGGATCGCTGTTAGCGAACGGCAAGACGGCAAGCGAGTTGATTGTCCTCGTACTGGCGTTCGTATCGTTGGGATAATAAACCGCCCGCAGCGCGACGAAGGAAGAGGCCAGCAGCAACACAACCGCAGCGATCGCCGCTATCCTGCTCGGCCTGCTCCAAAAGCTGCCGGGCTTGGCCCAACGAACCGGCGACGCCGTGAGACTCCCTGCATCGGTCAACGTATTGCCCACGCTGGAATCGACGTCGATCTCGCGCAACACGTCCTGAAGATCGTTTCCGAGGTCCTCGATCTTCTGGTAACGGTTGTCAGGTTGTTTCGCGAGCGCCTTGTCGAGTATCTCCTGAAGCCGCGGCAGCCACGGTGAATCGTCGTTGCGCACTTCGGCGATCGGCTTCGGCATCTGATAGACAACGGCGTAACGCACGTCCAGTGCGGTCTTTCCGCGAAACGGCCATGTGCCCGCGAGCATCTCGTAAAGCAACACGCCGGTCGACCAGATGTCGGCACGATGATCGACGGGCAGTCCCTGGGCTTGTTCCGGCGCTGCGTACGTTGAAGTGCCGTAAGGGACGCCGAGTTCGGTGACGTGTGGGTCGTGATGCGCTGGAGTCGAGGGTTCGATCAGCTTCGCGAGACCGAAATCGAGCACCTTCACGTGGCCCGATCGCGTCACCATCACGTTGCGTGCTTTGATGTCGCGGTGCACAATGCCCCGCGCGTGGGCCGCGGCCAGCGCGCTCGTCACTTGAATCGCGATCCACAGCGCGCGACGCAGGTCGAGTGGACGACCCGCAACCAGATCTCGCACATTGCGACCCTCGACAAACTGCATCGCGATGAAATGAATGTCGTCGACTTTATGTAAACCGAAGATGGTGCAGATGTTCGGGTGGTCCAGCGAAGATGCCAGCTTCGCTTCGCGTTCGAACCGGACGAGGTTCGACGGGCGATCAGTCAGATCGGGTGGCAGCACTTTGATTACTGCCGGACGGTCCAGGCTCGTGTCGATGACCTTGTAAACGGCGCCCTGACCGCCTTCGCCGATCTTTTCGACGACACGATAATGCAGCAGGAGTTGCCCGATCATAGATTGGGTGATCGAACTGACGATTTAGCAGCGGCGGTATTATAGCGGACAGGCGAGACATTGCCGATTGCCAATCTGTAAATTCGGTATAATCTGTCGCCAGGGGGAACACAAACCATGATCTTTCGCGCGTTGATCCTCGCCGTCCTTCTCGGTGTGCCTGTTCTCAACACAGCGGCGCCCGAGGCTGATTCCGTCGCCAGCACCTCGAGTTTCTACACCATCCGGCGCGACGTCCGGCGTTGCGCGTCGCCGATGTGCGGCGGTTACTTCATCAAGCTCGCGAACCGGGCACGCACGCGTTGTTCGAACGGCCGAAACATGGCGGAGTGTTATGTCGCGAGTATCGAATGGAACGGACTACCCGAACCGCAAAACAACAACGCGCTCGTGCGAGGTTCGTTGAGCACTCGCGGTGATCGACGTGGTAAGTACGGTGTTTTGCAGGCGCGCGAAGTCTGGCTGGCAGCGAGTGATAACCAGGCGTCAGGGACCTTCTTCCGCGTGCGCGATCGCGGCATCCGCTGCATCGCCGCGCCCTGTGAAACGCATCACGAAGCAAAACTCAACACCAGCGTAAGCCGCAACATCGCGGGCATAGACCTTTCCGCCGCTGGTGCCCCAGAAAATGTTGTCGGCGATGCCAATCAGGCGATGACGTCGCCGGATGGAGTGCTCGTCGCCGGCGATCACAGTCCGGTGACTGGTCCAGCCGGACGATCGCAGATGCTGAAGGCGACGCAGTTTTATTTGCGCGCGAAACCCGGCGGCACGTCATCCGGGAACAACAACGCGAACAAGCCGTGTTTCAAGACGGGTTGTTCCGGTCAGGTGTGTGCGGACGAAGAAGTAATGACGACCTGCGAGTACCGCGCCGAGTACGCGTGTTACAAAACAGCCAAGTGCGAACGACAAGCCAATGGTAAGTGCGGCTTTACTGAAACCCCCGAGCTGCGCCGATGTCTCAAACGGAACTGATAATCGACCGGCGGATTTCTCCTTCTCACCCATTGAACTCAGGCTAGCTTGTGAGAGGTCCAGGTGAAAAAGAAAAGATCACTGCTGCGACTCGGCGTTCTTCGGAACGAGCTTCATCTGCTTTTTGATCGCGCCGTCGAGTCCGGCGGATCCTGTCCAGCTTACGCCAACGCTGCGGTGTCTCATGATGCCTTCGTGATCGATGATGACGTAAGTCGGGAACGAGGCGACATCGAACGCGCGCTGAATGTTCCTGTCTTTGTCCCGATATTGTAGCCACACCATCTTGTTCTTCTCGGTAAACTCGCGCCACACCTCTTCATCGCGATCGGAGCTGATGCCGATCAACACGAACGACGGATCTTGCGAGTATTTCTTGTGCAACTGTCGCAGATCCGGGACGGACTCGACGCATGGACCACACCACGTTCCCCAGAAATCCAGCAGGACGACCTTGCCGGCGAGGTCCTCGAGCGAGATCCGCTTGCCGTCCAGTGAAGTGAATGAAAAATCCGGCGCGTAGGCTTCTCGCGCTCGTCGCGGATTGGCCGCCATCTTCTTCGCGGTCTCGCTAAACTTGCCGTTCGGCTCGTCCTTCGTGTACTGCTGTAGCTCGGCGATGCCTTCGGGGTCGCGATTCATTTGCAGTAGCGTGACGCCGAGGTTATAACGCAACTCCGGCGTGGCGCCGGCCAGTGCGAGTCCGTGACGGAACACAGCCTCCGCAGCTTGCAGTTTCTTCTGGTCCTTCTTCCTGGCCCACGCCTGTAGCGCCAGTCCCTTGTTGTTGTAAGCGCGGGACGCGAGTTGCTTGTTGTCACCCGCAAGTACGATCGCCTGGTCCGAAGCTTCGACGGCTTTCTTGTAGGATTCGAGTCCGATATACGCCTCGGCCATGAGAGTAAGACTCTCGGCACACTTTGCCCTCAGCCACTCCGCCTCGCCACACTTGTTCTTCAGCGTCTCGTTGGCAAGCTTGAAATACTTCAACGCTTCGTCAAAATCCCCGCGTCTCAGATGCCGGCGCCCATCGTTCATCTGGAAATCCCAACTGTAATCAACCTGGCTGGTTACAACCGGCGCCGGTCCAAACAGGACCAGCAGACACAAGATTCCAAATGCAGGCAACAGTCCGCGCCGCGCGAGTTTGCTCAAACGTTTGGACCTGGGCATCGAGGTTCCCTCCGAAGGACCGCATCATACCACCAGACGCTCTTCGCTGTGGCAACGTTTGAGCGTATGATTGGCCCCGTTCACTTAACCAAAGCGGCCGATCTGGTAAATCCACCGACTCTCACAAAGGAGATTACTGTATGCGATTCCCGACCAAACAGATCGCGGTCATCGTGGTCCTGGTGCTTTCGTTCCTGCTTTCGCCCGTCACTCTGGTGGCCCAAACAGGAACGAATGACTGGTCACGCCTCAGTGCCGTAGCGACTGGGACCAAACTCTCAGTCAAACTAAAGGACGGCAAGAAAGTTGAGGGAACGTTCACCGCCGTGTCTGACTCGTCGTTGACGTTGACAATGAAGAACGCGGCAAAGGAGGTTCGACGCGATGACGTTGCGAGCGTTCATGAGGTCTCGAAAAAGAGCGCGGGTAAAGCGACTCTGATCGGTGCGGGAATCGGCGCCGGGTTGGGAGCCGGTCTCGCCCTCGCCGGGGAGACAAATGACGAAGGTCTAGAAGTCAAAGACAGCGTGGCGGCGGGACTCGTCGTTTTGGGAGCCGGTCTCGGAGCACTCACTGGTTTCGTCATTGGCAAAACCGGGAAGAAGCGAGTGCTCCTGTACCAATCGAAGTAGCGAACGAGCGGTTTATTCGCTCTTCGATTTCATCGAGTTCAACTCTTTCTCCAATCTCTCGATTTCGGCCTGGCCGCGGACTTTGAGATCCGGGGTAACTCTGTCCAACTGCTTCTTGAGCGCCATGATACGGGCGACGTGCAGTGCCTGGTCTGCTGGCACGGCTATGTCAGGAGTTACTCCGGCGCCTTCCCAGTTCGTCTTCGTGATTGGACTGATCGCTCGTCCGGTCGGGACAAACATGCCGAAGTGTTCGGTGATCCGGAAACCGCCACCGGGATGCGCGCCGCCGCCGGTCGTCTCGCCGATGATCGTCGCGCGTTTGAGGTTCTTCAGATTGTAAGTAAATTCTTCTGCGCCTGAGAACGTCCGCTTGCTCGTCAACACGTAAACGTCTTTGTTGAGATAACGCTTGCCCGAAACTTCCTTCTTCGTCCAGAACTCGTCCGTGCGATTACCTTCACGCCAGTAAAGGTCGTTCAGGTGTACCGGCTCTGGCCCAAAGAGATACGAACAAACAAGGGCCACCATTGCTGGATTACCGCCGCCGTTCTGGCGCATATCGATAATCAACGCGTCAGTGCCGTTGATGAAATTCATCGCCGCTGCAACCGTATCGGCGCCCAACTCCTCGTCCATGAAGTTCAGGAACTCGAGATAACCGATGTTGCCAGGCAAGCGTTCGACCTTCGAGAAACCATGATTCATCCAGGTGAGATCGCGTTTGCGTTGCTCGCGCTCTGCCGCGGTTGGCTCGCGACTTTCGCCACGTTCGGGAATCGCCTCGTGTGAATAGCGCACGCGGAGGTGCTTGTCGTTGCTAACGGCTTGCAGATCCTGCGTCAGTTTGGTGGCAAACTCTTTCGCGCTGGTGATCTGGTCGTATTCTTTTTTCTCCACCCGCTTCTTGATCGACTGCTCCATCTTTTTCGCCGTTTCAGGAAAGACGTACGAATCGTTGAGGCGTTTCAGAATTGTGTCGATGACTTTGGCGCGCGTGGCGGCGTCGATCGTGAGATCCGGTTGCTCCGGCTGTGCGGACGCGATACTCGCGAACGCGACAGTGAGAAGCAACAGGACGGTGAACCGGACAAGCAAGATCCGAGAGGTAGGTGGTCTAAACATCAATAATTCTCCTTTTGGTAATTCGAAAAGTTTCTATTTGCGACTGAGTAAGCCGCGAAGCATCAAGTCGGCGACGTCGGCGGTGCGCTGTTCCACTTCCTGACGTTCGCCAAGTTCTGTTGTGCTGAGACTGTAAGGGAGCAGGCCGTTGGTCGCTTGCAGCAGCGCGTGCGCCGTGGCGTGCTCGTCGTCGAATTGAAACTCGCCCGCGTCGCGTCCTTTCGTCAGCACTTCCGCGAAGATCTGTGCTTCGGCGTCGAAGTAGAGCGCGCGCCGCGCGAGCAGGCCCGGACGCAATGCCGCGAGCAGATCGTTGAGACTCTGCGTGTAGTGCTGAATGCTGTCGAAACGAAACATGACGCGCAGGAGCAGCATCTGGCGCAGACGTTCGGCTGCCGGAGCGTCCGAGTTGCCGATTTCGCGCAAACGATCCTTTAGTCGATCGACGATGCGATCGACGTGCGACAGAACGACCTCTTCCTTGCTGGTGAAATGAAGATAGATCGTGCCTTTGCCGATGTGGGCTTCGGACGCGATGTCTTCGACGGTCATTTTCCGGTATCCGTAGCGGGCAAGCAGCCGGTCGGTCGCGTCGAGAATCGCGTCTTTTACAGCCTCTTTAGGTGCAATTGCTGCCATTTTTATAGTGTTTGACTTCTGACCAAATTCGAATTTCAGTCACTAAGACGTTTTGCGAGGGAAAAAGTTCCGAAGAATTTCGTAACCCGTGGATTTTAATTCCTGAATTCCTGA
>DASTOZ010000670.1:0-4444 GCA_035762365.1 Pyrinomonadaceae bacterium
CGCGGACGCCGCGTCGATCTTCGGCAAATGCAACGTATCCGCGTCGATCAGAACAGTCCCGCTATCGTTGAAGCCCGCGCCGCGTCTGACTGCGACGATCCGTAACGGAACATCCGGCGCTGGACCAAGCGACGCCGCAAAGAACGAACGCGCCGCGCCCGCAAACGCGATCAATGCATCTGCCCGTTTCCGATCATCCGCTGAACCGCCTTTTTCAAGCAGCACAGCGATTCCCTTACCGTCGCCTGCGCCATCGACTTTGTCCCAGTCACCTTGCACGAAAAATGGTTGACCGTGAATCGACTGCTCGAAAGTGATCGATCCCGGTGAGCCACTCTTCTCGACACCCGACGAGATCACATTCGCAATGTTCACCGTCAAACGAAACGCGGAGCTGTCTGCGCCGCGGACGGTGTACGGCGTGTTCGGCATCGGATACCAAAAAGCGAGCGGGAGAAATTGAGTCCCGATGGGACTGATTGAAGAAAGACCGGTGTTGCTCTCGACCGGCAGCGTGTAGTTGATTGTCACATTGGTGGACGAGCCCGGACTGGCCGGCGATGGCAACGCGATCTCGATGCGTTGCAGATCTCCACGCGTTTCCGCGCCTGGTCTGAACGTGCCGGCAGCGCCGGCAACAGCAACGGACTTCACGCTGGCCTTCGAGTTGAGACGCGCGGTCAGCGTGCGGCTCGGGCTGCCGCCGACGTTCGTCGCATTTATCGTCGCAGTCACACTGAGCGTCCGCTCGGCTTGCTGAACGTTCGCGTTGATGTCAAACAACGTGACCTGCCAGATCGGCGGATTCGGCGCCTGGGCGCGCGCCGGAACGAGCAGGCACACAAGAAGAGATACTAGAAAAAGAATTCTCATGATTCGTTTTGTAACTTAGATCCGTGGCCCAACAAGCTGATGGATATCGCGCAGCATAAACAGGAGCGACTGAAGGCGGTTCAACGGTAACGCATTCGGACCGTCCGACAATGCTTTCTCCGGATAATCATGAACTTCCATGAACACCGCGTCGACACCGCATGCGACTCCTGCGCGCGCGAGAGGTTCGATGTATTCGGATTGTCCACCAGTTGCATAACCCAACCCTCCCGGTAGTTGCAAGGAGTGGGTCACGTCGAAGACCACCGGCACGCCAAAATCGCGCATGATCGGGAACGAACGCATGTCGACCACGAGGTTGTTGTAACCGAAAGTCGCGCCACGCTCGGTCAGCAGCAGTTTTTCACAACCGGCCTGACGGGCTTTGTCGACTATATTCCGGGCATCATGCGGCGCCAGAAACTGCCCCTTCTTGACGTTCACGGCCTTGCCCGATCCCGCCGCAGCAAGGATCAAGTCCGTTTGCCGGCAAAGAAACGCCGGGATCTGCAACACGTCCACTACGGCCGCGACGCGCTCGACCTGTGAAACGTCGTGCACGTCAGTCAGTACTGGCACGCCGACTTCTTCGCGGATGCGTTGCAGCGCTTCGAGTCCGGCTTCCATGCCAAGTCCGCGAAAACTCTGGATCGAAGACCGGTTCGCCTTATCGAACGATGCCTTGAATACGTAATCGAGACCGGCAGCGCGCGTCCGCTCCAAACACTCGCGCGCCATCATCGACGCGTGATCGTAACTCTCGATGACGCACGGTCCGGCAATTACCGTCAGTCGTCCGTCGCCAAATGTCGCGTTTCCTACCGAGAAGGGCTTCAGGTCAGTCTTCATCGTTCCAGAGTGTAGTCGCTGGGTCCTTGAATCCTCCAATCAAGAACAAGTCAGGAAGGGGGCAACGTCCCCGCTGTTGTCTGAGCGGGGGCGCGCTGTGCTTGCCCCCTTCCTGACTTGTTCTTGCTGAGTTGCGTGTTCTACAGAACCACTAACGCTTGCCGAGTATACGCTTGACCTTGTCCAGAAATGAAAGAGAGGGGCGGGGTCGAGGCGTCGCATGTTCTTGTTTGTTGCCGATGATCTTGATCTCGTTCGATCCGGAGCTCAGCGCTCGGACGCGCGCGATATCGACGACAAGACGGCCCGATGGCGATTCGACACCCTCGCCGCGTAGCGCCTCGATATCGGGCACGCTCGTGAGCGCGTGATGCTCGAGGCCGAGCCGTTCCGCTGTCTCCAGTAGCTCGCGACGAAACGCACCGGCACTCGCGGGTCGATCCTCGGGCAACTTCTCGAGTGCGTGGAGCACGACTCGCTCGACGTCTTCCGGAATCGCTGCGACGATGTTGCGCGGCGGGTGTGGCGCATCGGAAACGTGTTTGGCGGCGATCTCGACGAGCGACGAACCGGTGAAAGGCGCCATGCCAGTCAACATCTCGTAGAGAATCACTCCGAGACTGTAGACGTCGGCGGCGGGTGTCAATTCGCTTCCGTTGTACTGCTCGGGCGCCATGTATCGCGGCGTGCCGATCAGCGCGCCCGCCTGGCGAAGCGTGATCGCTCCTTCGTCGTCGTCAAGCGCATGGGCTGCGAGTTTTGCGACGCCGAAGTCGAGTACTTTCACAACGGCACGAACATCGGGACTCTGCGTGACTAAAATGTTCGACGGCTTTAGATCGCGATGAATGATCCCCGCATCATGCGCAGCAGCTACAGCCGCCGACGCTTGCAACATGATCGAGATCGCCCGCGCCGTTTCTATCGCAGCTTCCTTGACGAGAATCTCTCGCAGAGTTGGACCTTCGAGCAACTCCATCACGAGGTAAACGAAACCATCGGCTGTCTCGCCGAAGTCAGTGACGCTCACCGCATTCTGATGTTGCAGACGGACCGCGGCGCGTGCCTCGCGTTGAAAACGAATGCGCGATCCTTCATCGGCGAGCAACCGTTGATGCAGCACCTTGAGCGCCACCGGGCGGTCCATCGACAAATGACGCGCGCGATACACGGCGCCCATGCCACCGGCGCTCAGTCGTTGCTCGATACGATATTTCTCGTCGAGTGTTTGCCCGATCAGCGAGTCGTCAGCTTGTTCGGCAATAGCCATTGTTGCTAAAACACAAAGACAGAGTAAGTACGCGCGCTTGTAAATGACGTGAGGTTTATCTGGGCAGACTGCTTGTTCTCGCGTCAATCGCCGCTCGTGGCGCTGAGGCGGTCATGCATGACCAAATCGACTTCGCCATTCTTCTCCATTGCCGTCTCAGATTGCAAACGATTTTCGTAGGCCGCGCGGACGAATGCCGCAAACAGCGGGTGGGCCTTGAGAGGTTTGGACTTGTATTCGGGATGAAACTGGCAACCGATGAACCAGGGATGTAACTCGCGGGGCAGTTCGATCATCTCCATGAACTTACCGTCGGCCGAGACGCCGCTGAACACCAAACCCTCCTGTTCGAGTCGCTGGCGATACTCGGGATTGAACTCGTAACGGTGACGATGACGTTCACTGATCTCGTCGACGCCGCCGTAAACTTCCTGGACCAACGAGCCGGGCGTGACACGGCAGGTCCACGCGCCGAGACGCATTGTGCCGCCGAGCTCTTCCACGTCGACGAGGTCTCGCAGTTTGAAAATGATCGGATGCGGTGTTTCGAGATCAAACTCGGTTGAGTCGGCGTCTTTCAGCTCACACGCGTTGCGCGCAAACTCGATGCACGCGGTCTGCATGCCGAGACAGATGCCGAAATATGGCGTCCGGGTTTTGCGAGCGTAATGAATCGCGCGAATCATTCCGGCTACGCCGCGTTTGCCGAAACCGCCGGGGACGAGGATCGCGTCGAAGTCGCGCAGGCGGTTCTCGTAGTCGTCGTCCATCAGCTCTTCCGACTCGATCCACTTCACGATGACGCGGAGATTGTTCGCGACGCCGCCGTGCGTCAGCGCCTCGCGTAACGACTTGTACGAATCTTCAAGTTCGACGTATTTGCCGACGATGGCGATCTTGGCCTCACCGCCCGAGGGTTCGCGGATCGTTTCCACCAGCTTGCGCCATTCTGAAAGATCGACTTGCTGTGCGTGAGATTCGAGTCTCAATTGCGTAACGATCAGGTCGTCGAGTCCCTGCTCGTGAAATGCGAGCGGGACGTCGTAGATCGTGTCGACGTCCTGTGCGCTGATCACGGCCGGCTCTTTCACATTGCAGAACAATGCGATCTTGCTGCGCAACTCTCGCGACAAGGGCTTCTCCGAGCGGCACAAGAGAATGTCGGGCGCGATACCGATCTCGCGGAGGTCGCGAACGGAGTGTTGCGTCGGTTTTGTTTTCAGTTCACCAGCCGCGGCGATGTACGGAACCAGCGTGACGTGAACGAAAACTGCATTCCCCGCGCCCTCTTCGTTGCCCATCTGACGAATGGCTTCGAGAAACGGCAACGATTCGATGTCGCCGACGGTGCCGCCGATCTCGACGATCACAACGTCTGGCTTGTCTTTCTCCGCGACACTGCGGACGGCTTCCTTGATTTCATTAGTGATGTGCGGGATGACCTGGATCGTC
>DASTOZ010000671.1:0-7913 GCA_035762365.1 Pyrinomonadaceae bacterium
GGGGCCGGTATCGCTGATGGAGAAGCTGGGCGCGCCGCTGACTGTGTAACCGGCTTCGATCGTGAGAGTGCCGCCGGGTTCGACCATCGCTTCGAGGCCGTTGAGTACGAGGTTTTCGATCACTTCTTCAATTCGGGCGGCGTCGGCGAGCGCGTAGACGTTTTCCGGAAGACGCAGCACGATGCTGTGTTTGTTTCGCATCGGTTCCGCGGTCATGGCGGTGACGCGTTTAAGAATGGGAACGAGATCGATGTCTTTTGGACGTTTGTGTTCGCCGCTCAAACTCGTCAATGGCTTGCTCAAACGCGCGACGATGGCTTTCAGTTTGTCGGTCGCGTTTGTCAGTCCTTTCATTGCGTCAGTGCGAAACTGTGGGTTGTCGAAGTGCCGCTCCATGTTGCCGACGGTCAGCGACAACGCTTCGATCGCGTTTTTCAGATCGTGCGTCAGCATGGCGGAGAGCCTGACGAACGACTCGAACTGTCGCGACTCTGCTTCGCGTGCGACTTGCGCGCGCAGGCGTTCGGTGACGACGTTGATGTTGTCGGCGATCCCGCGAGCGTCGTCGCTTGATTTGAGCAGGATGCGGCGATCGAGTTCGCCTTGCGCGATGGCTGAGAGATCTTCGGTGACGCGTGCGATGCCTTGCGAACGTTGTTGCACGTGACGATTGAGCGCAAACGCTGCGAGCAAAGCGGCGAGCAGTGCGACGGCAAAACCCGCGCCGCCCCAGAGACGCGCGCCGGAAAGTAGTGATGAACGATTGCGAGCGACTGCCACCGAAACGTCGAGACGCGGGATCGGTGCGTACGCTGCGAGGTAGCTGGCGCCTGACGATTGAAACTGGCCCAGGCCGTTTTCGTTGGTCGTCATCGCCGCGGAAATGGATTCGAAGCCCGGGACTGCTTCGTTTGCCGGCCGGAGTTTGAGCCAGCGATCGGAGTGATAGACCACTCTCGCCGCGCGATCGAGAACGACGACCATCGAACTTTGAGTGTTGCCGCTGCTGGCCCTTGCTTCGAGCCCGCGTGAAGCCGTCGAGAAGATGGATTCGAGATCGAGCACGCCGACCAGCGCGCCGTCGTTTCCGCTGCCGCTCTCGGTGTGAATCGGGACGGTGTATTCGAGAGACGCGGCGCTCGTTGGCAGCGTGCCGGGGCGGTCGAACAGGCTGCTGCCTTTGGCGGTCCAGATTCGATCGTCGGGTTGCGGGATGTTTGCGGGTGCCGGATTGTTTTTGTCCCAGTTTTCCCACTGGGTGCTCTGGGTGCCGAGCCAGAGTGGGTGACGGTCGCGATCGAAAAGCGCGAGACTTTGGAAGTGGGTGCGGAGGTCCAACACTGATTTGAGACTCGAACTGGCGCTCTGGTGCTGGGCCGTTCTTTCGGTTTGGTCGGTTGACGTTTGCGAGACGGCTTGTTGGATGTTGCGCTGGAGTGCGAGTCGCAATAGCGCGTTTGCCTGATCCTGAAGCACCTGGTCAACGCCTGCGCCGAAGGAGTTGAGATCTTCCTGAACGATGGAACCGACAGTCGAATCGACCGCGCGAAAGCCGTTCCAGCAGTTGAGGCCGGCGAGTAGGAGCAGCGGCGCCGCGCACAGCGCGAAGTAGGTGAGAAACGGCTTGCGTCGAAGAATCATTTCATTGGCAATTGCCGATTTATTACTTCTGGTTTTGGGATTCCTTTTTCTATGAGTCTCCCGGTTGCGCTAGACCGGTTTACGACCGAACTCGTCGAGCAGCGGAGCAAGGGTAGCAATAAGCCGATCGTGACACGCGCCGTTCGAGGCCACGAGACCGTTGCGGTTCTGAACGTCAGGCACGTTGTAGTTCAGCGGCTCGCCAAACAGGTCAGTCATTCGCCCACCAGCTTCAGTCAGGATCAACTGCGGCGCACAAGTGTCCCACTGTTTTGTTCGCGGCGAAAGATGGATGTAAACGTCGCATTGCTCTTCAACGAGCAGTCCGATCTTTATCCCAACCGATCCGCGTTGCACTTCTTCACGAAAACCAAACCGCTGCACGACCTTGTTCATGCGTGAGCTGCGATGCGATCGACTCGCCGCGAGGCGCATTTGCGAGACGTCGGTGTGGTCTGAAACCCGAGCCCGCTCCGGTTCGCGCTGCGGCCGCTCGATCCACGTCCCCTCGCCACGAACGGCGCGATAGAGCACACCCGTCGAAGGTTGATAAACGACGGCGACGATCGGTTCACCATTTTCTGCGAGCCCGATCTGCACTGCGAAATCGCCGTTGCCCGCGATAAATCCATTCGTTCCATCGAGGGGGTCGACCATCCAGACCCGCGATTTGTCGAGTCGACGCGACGTATCGACCGATTCTTCAGCCAGAATTCCATCACGCGGAAACTCGCGCTGCAAGCGTGTGACGATCAGTTCGTTTGCAATGCGATCCGCCTGCGTGACGGGTTCGGAGTCGTCGTCGAAGTTCTTCTGTTCGATATCCAGCGGCCCCTTGTACTCCGCGAGAATCGCTGCGCCCGCGGTGCGCGCGAGGTCTACCGCGACGTCGAGTTCGTGCTTAAGTTGACCCATTGTTTAGTTCGCGAGCGGCGTCGCGGATCGTCTCCAGCGTCAGCTCTATATCAGACTTGGTGGTGCGAAAGTTAGTGATGCAGGCGCGCAGCGCGAAGTGACCGTTGACGGTCGCGTTCGAGAGATAGGCGCGGCCGCTCGTTTGGACGCGACTCATGACCCGCTCATTCAACTGGTCTAAATCTGTATTTTGTCCCGGCGGCGCGTAACGAAAACAGCAGATGCTCAACTCAACCGGAGCGAGCAGTTCGAAGTCGTCAGCCGCGGAGACGAGTTCGCCCATGTACGCCGCGAGCGATATGTCGTTGCTGACCGCGTCGGCGATCCGGCGCGCACCGTAGTAGCTCAACGTCAGCCAGATTTTCAGTGCGCGAAAGCGCCGCGACAGTTCGACACCGTAGTCCCAGTAAGCAAAGGCTTCGTCGTTGCTGTGGCCGTGGACCTTGATGTAGTCAGCCTCGTCAGTGCTGAACGTCGCCTTTACCGGATTCGGATCGCGAAACAGCAAACATCCCGCGTCAACAGGAACGTAGAGCCACTTGTGTGGATCCAGTGAAACGGAGTCGGCAAGTGTCAAACCGTCGAAGAGGTGACGTTTGCGTTGGTCGAGAACGCCGGGCGCGCCATACGCACCGTCAACGTGAAACCACAGCTCGAACTCGCTTGCGACTCGCGCGATCTCCGAAAGTGGATCGACGACGCCGGTGTTGACCGTTCCAGCGCTTGCAACGACGCAGCACGGACGAAGACCCTCGCGAAGATCCTTTTCGATCCGTTTGCGCAACGAGTCGATGCGCATTCGCTTTGCCCCCTGATCGTCGCAGTCGACCACGTGCACTTGATCGCGGCCGAGTCCGAGAATGTCTGCCGCCTTGGCGATTGACATGTGCGCCTCTTCCGACGCGTAAACAGCCAGCGGTTGGCGTGCATTCCAGAGACCCTTGCGCGACGCATCAGCGCCCAACTTGCGACGGCTGGCGACGAGCAGCGCGATCATGTTCGCCATCGAACCGCCACTCGTCAGCAGGCCCTTGGCGTCGGCGTCGTACTCGATCAACGACCCGAGCCAGCGCACGACGAGTTGCTCCAGTTCCGTGCCCGCCGGACCGGATCGCCAACACGTGATGTTTGCGTTCAACGCGCTCGCGATCAGGTCGGCATACGCGCCGATCGGTGTTGAAGGCGACGCGACATAACCAAAGAACCGCGGATGACCGTTATGACGGCTGAGATCGAAAACGGTGCGGCACTCGTCGATCAGTCGCTCGAGCGGAACGCCCTCAAGCGGTAGGTCGAGATCGATCGCCGCTGTCGTTTTTCCTGCGTAGTTCTCAGCGCGAACAGGTCGCTCGCCGATCGTGTTGAAGTATTCGGCGACGAGTTGTGTCGCTTGCGTAGTGATGTCGTCGAGGGCGCGCTCGTCAATATCGAGCGACGATTCCGTTCGCAGTTCGGTGTGTGCAGTTTCGCTCATTTGATCGGAGGACCGGGAGCGATTGCTATCAACAACGACAATCTTTCATGGCCCGCATTGGTGACGCCGTGCGGGACGCCCGCAGGCGCGACGACGACTGTGCCAGTTTCTGCGGTCTGCTGTTCCTCCCCGACCGTGAAACTACCGCGTCCGGCCACCACGAAATAAAACTTGTCGGCGCCCGTGTGTGCGTGCACCGGCTGCGTCTGCCCCGGTTCGAGGCAATTCAAACCGACCATCACGTGTTCACCCTGCCACAGCGTGGTCTTGTAAAACTTTTCCGGCTGCGACCCTTCAAAGTCGCGCCAGTTCAGGAAGTTTGAAACAGTCATTGTTACTTTGTTCTTAGTGCTTTGTACTTTGCTTACCGTAACCCGCGAAGCACAATACAAAGTTCCAAGCACAAAGTACAAAGCGCAAGGATCGTGCTAACATCCGCGGGAAATATGCCCTTGCCGAACCACGCCACACCGGAAGGCACCGCCCGCTACGCCGAACGCTTCGCGCCGCGCGCCGCGCGCAACCATTTTCGCCTGCAACAGGGACTGACGCTGTCGTCCATCGGCATCGGCACGTATCTCGGCAACGCCGACGAGGCGACCGATCTGAGTTACACAAACGCTGTCACGCGTGCGGTCACTAGTGGCGTCAACGTCATCGACACGGCAGCGAACTATCGGTTTCAACGGAGCGAGCGCTCGATCGGGCGTGCTTTGAAAACGCTCGCAAACGAAGGGTTTTCACGCGAAGAGTTGCTGATCTGCACCAAGGGCGGTTACCTGCCATTCGACGGCGCGCCGCCGCGAAACATGCGCGAGTACGTGGCCGAAACGTTCGTCAAACCCGGCATTGCTTCGTTTGACGACATCGTCGGCAGTCATTGCATGACGCCGTCGTACTTGCAGAACCAACTGGACCAGTCGCTGCGCAACATGGACCTCGAAACTGTGGATGTTTACTACGTTCACAATCCGGAGTCGCAGTTAGACCACGTTTCGGAGCCGGAGTTCTACCATCGACTCCGATTGGCATTTGAACGTCTCGAGGAGAATCGTAAGCAGGGGAAGCTACAGTTTTACGGCGTCGCGACGTGGAACGGCTTTCGTGAACAGGCGGATTCGGGTAAACATCATTCGTTGGCGCGAATGATCGAGATTGCTCGTGAGGCAGGCGGTGAAGAACACGGATTTCGTTTCATTCAGGTGCCGGTGAATCTGGCGATGCCGGAGGCGTTCTCGTTGTTGAACGAAACGGTCGATGGTCGTTCGATGTCTGTGGCCGACGCGGCGCAACGGCTTGGCGTAACAGTCATGGCGAGCGGTTCGATGTTGCAGGGCCGACTGTCGCGAGGTCTGCCCGACGAGGCCCGCCGCGCGCTGGGATCGTTGCCGAGTGACGCGCTTACGGCGATTCAGTTTGTGCGTTCAGCTCCGGGAATCACCACGGCGCTTGTCGGCATGAGTCGCGTCGAACACGTCGACGAGAATCTTCAACTGCTGACTGTAAACACGGATGAGCAATAATCGTTTTCAGTCGTTTTCGGAGTTCTGGCCGTTTTACATGGCAGAGCACAGCAGGCCCGGGACGCGCTGGCTTCATCTTCTCGGCACGACGGCGGGTCTGCTGACGGTGGTATATTTCATCGCGACCGGAAGGTGGTGGCTGTTTCCGCTCGGCTTGATTCCCGGGTACGGTTGTGCCTGGCTCGCGCATTTCGTGATCGAGAAAAACAAACCCGCCACGTTCGAGTATCCGCTCTGGTCGTTTGTCGCCGACTACAAAATGATCGGTTTAATGCTCACAAATCGGTGGCCTCATGCGCGGTAACGTTCCCATTCCCGAGATTCCCCACGCCGAAGACGTTTGGCTGATGGTGCTCGTCACTTCAGTCCGCGAGCGACGCACGCAGCAGGGCCGTTTGTTCTGCGACGCCTCGGCGCGCAACGCGACCGGAACGCTCGCGTTGAAGATCTGGGGCGAAGTGTTCGCGGCGCAAGGAGAGATCAAGCCAGGTCTGTGGGGCATTACCGGAAAACTCGAAACCTTTCAGGACCGGCCGCAGTTCGTCGTCGCCGAGTATCGCCCGATCACGATCGAACAATACCGCGAACACCAGAACGCCGAGCCACGACTGCCACGCGCCTACACGCTCGACATCGAAACGATCACGCTGCAATCGTTTCGCGAACGCGTCGGTTCGCAACTCGAACGACAGTTACGACTCGGTACGATGCGCTTCGAACAACAACAGCGCTACCTCGAAGACATCGCCGCCGAAGAAGAGCGTTGTTACGAGTTGGGCTCGTTGAGCGCGACGTCCGGACGCGTGCTGTCGATCGCGGTGCACGTCGGCTCGATTCCGGGTTTGGACATTCCCGGTCTCACTCCTGACGCGAGCGAGCAGGTTTTTGGCATCGACGCAGACGGGTACGAGCAGAGTGAGGACCAGGCGCTGCGCGATTTCGTTCAGTTCATGAAAGATTTCGACGCAGATTGTGACGAGCTCGTGGGTCACAACATCATCGGGTTCGATCTGCCGTTCATCTTTCAACGCTGCCTGGCGAACGGCATCGTCGCGCGGCCCTTCGTGAATTTGAGCGATTACACGGTGCGCGGTGTGTTCGACACGATGCATCGCTGGTGGCTCGGCGCGCGACGACACGTCAGTCTTGATGACATCGCGTGGGCGCTCGGGATCGAGTCGAGCAAGACGGACGAGGTTGAAGGCAGCAAAGTGTTTGAGCTGTACCAGGCGGGCAAGCTCAATCTGATCCGTGATTACAACCTGAATGATGTGCGTCTCACACGAAAGGTTTATGAAAGAATGGTGGCCAGCTTTGGCAGATGATCTAAAACGCGGATTTGATGAATGAAGTGATAGAATTCGCCGCATGGAATTCTTGTTTCCGTTGTCGATGCTGGGCGTGGGCCTTGTCATCGGCGCGCTCTCCGTTTGGTTCATAACTCGCTTCAAACTAACTTCCGATTTCGCCACGTTGACTGAACGTCTCTCCGGGAAGGAGGAGCAGGTCCGGCAACTGCGGGAAGCACTCGAGCGCGAAGCCGCGACGGCGGAAGAGTTGCGAAACGAAAACACGCGCACTACGGCACAACTGTCGGCACTCGAAACACGTCTCGAAGACGAACGCCGTATTAACCAGGAGAAACTGGCGCTGCTCACCACCGCCGAAGAGAAGCTTGCCGACGCGTTCAAGGCGCTTTCGGCGGATGCGCTCAGAAACAACAACCAGTCGTTTCTCGATCTCGCGCGGCAGAACCTCGAAAAGTTTCAGGAAACAGCTCGTGGGGATCTTGAGAGGCGTCAGAGCGCGATCGACGAGCTAGTGAAACCGCTCAAGGAGTCGCTGGAAAAGGTTGACGACAAGATCGTCGAGCTGGAAAAGACGCGCGTGGGGGCCTACACCGAGCTGCGCGAACAATTGAAGACGCTCGCGACGTCGCAGTCGCAGTTGCAGTCCGAGACAGGCAATCTGGTGAAGGCGTTGCGCATTCCGCATGTGCGCGGGCGCTGGGGCGAGATTCAGTTGCGGCGTGTGGTTGAGATGGCGGGAATGGTCCGTTACTGCGACTTCACCGAACAGACGACGGTCAACGGGGAAGACGGTCGTCTGCGTCCCGACATGATCGTGCGCTTGCCGGGAAACCGGACGATTGTCGTCGATGCGAAGGTGCCGTTCGACGCGTTCTACGAATCAATCGCGACTGTCGACGATGACGTGCGATTGAGCAAGTTGAAGGACCATGCGCGGTTAGTGAGGACGCACATACAGACGCTGAGTCGCAAGTCGTATCAGGAAGCCGTGCAGCCGACGCCGGAGTTTGTGTTGCTGTTTTTGCCTGGTGAGACGTTCTACAGTGCCGC
>DASTOZ010000672.1:0-5829 GCA_035762365.1 Pyrinomonadaceae bacterium
TGGCGTGCGCTGCAGGACACGCTGCGACAAGTCCAGGCCATTCGCACTTACTACGACTTTCCTGACGTGGACGTCGATCGTTACGTCGTCGGCGGTCGCACACGCCAGATGATGACGGCGCCGCGCGAGATTAACGACGAAAAGCTACCGCAGCAGTCACGCAACTGGATCAATGAACGGCTGATCTACACGCACGGCTACGGCATCACGATGAACACCGCCAACGGTTTCACGCCGGAAGGACTGCCGCACTTTGTGTTGTCAAACATGCCGGTCCAGTCGAGTGGACCCGAGATCAAAGTCACGCGGCCCGAGATCTATTTTGGCGAACTGACGGACCGTTACGTTTACGTCAACACACGGCAACAGGAGTTTGACTATCCGCAAGGCGATACAAACGCCACGACGCAGTATCAGGGTACGGGCGGAATTCGCGTCGGCGGCTGGGGCCGTCGCATGTTGCTGGCCTGGGGACTTGGCGACCTTTCAAAGCTGCCTTTTTCTGACGATGTAACCAGCGAAAGCCGCGTGCTGATGCGACGCACCATCCGCGAGATAGTCAACGGTGTCGCGCCGTTTCTGACGTACGACAGAGATCCTTACATCGTCGTCAGCAACGAGGGCCGCCTGTTCTGGATGATCGACGCATACACTGAATCGTCTTACTTCCCTTACTCGACGCATCACGAGGTTGCCGACAACTCGATCAACTACATTCGCAACAGCGTCAAGACGGTGATCGACGCCTACAATGGGACCGTCCATTTCTATGTGTTCGATACGAACGATCCATTGCTCGCGGCGTATCGCGGGATCTTTCCGGACCTGTTTCGCGACGCGAGTGAGATGCCTGCCGATCTGCGCACGCACATTCGCTATCCCGAGACGCTGATACGCGCGCAGGGCGAGGTCTACAGTCTGTACCACACGCACAACCCGAAGGTGTTTTTTCAGCGCGAAGACGTTTGGAGTGTCGCGGAACACGTGACGCTCAACAGCGAAGGTAAGCAGCAAACCGCGCCGATCGATCCCTATTTCGTACTGATGCAGTTGCCCGGCGAACAGCAGAAGAATGAGTTTGTGCTGATATCGCCGTTCACACCCGCAAGTCGAAACAACATGATCGGCTGGATCGCCGGCCGCAGCGACGCGGAGAACTATGGAAAGCTGCTCGGTTACAACTTCCCCAGCTCGCGGCTGATCGATGGTCCAACGCAGATCGAGGCGCGCATCGATCAAAACGCGCAACTGTCGAGCCAGTTTACGCTGTGGAACGCGCAGGGCTCACGAGTCATTCGCGGGCACCTGTTGGTGATACCCATCGGGCGTTCGCTGGTGTTTGTCGAGCCGATCTACTTGCAGGCGGAACGGAGCCCGATGCCGGAGTTGCGGCTGGTCGTGCTCGCCACCCAGGAGAAGCTCGCGTTTGGTGCAACTTTCGCGGAAGCGATGAACAGCCTGTTTGGCGAAGCTGCCGCCCAGCCAACGCCACCGTCGTCCGGCCAGACGCCTCCGCCGGGAGGAGCGCAGCAGCCCGCACCATCGCCGACCCCTGCTCAGAATCTGCAGCAGTTAGTTAATCGTGCGATTCAGGAGTTTGATGATTACCAGCGATTGCTGTCGCAGGGTAAGTATGCTGAAGCCGGTCAGAAACTCGAGCAGCACAAGCGAACGCTCGACGAGATCCGGCGATTGAATAACCGATAAGCAAGAACAGTCAGGAAGGGGCCAAGCGCAGCGCGCCCCTTCCTAACCTGTTCTGTCTAACCGCGGCTGTTCTCTTCAATCTTCGCCAACAACTTCTTCGCCTTTTCAACTGCGTCGTTGTGCTCGGCCGTGTGCTGCGGATCGGGCGTGACCGCCATCAACTGTTCGATCTGCTTCTTCGCTTCCGCGTCGCGGTTGTTCGCTTCGTACGCCTCCGCCAGGTAATACCGCATCTGCGTGTTCTTTGGACTCAGTTTTACGCCCTTCTCCAGATATTCGATCGCCTTCAAACTATCACCGCCAAAGACGCGCGGCGCCTTGAGATACAGACGGCCAAGGCCGAGGTAGGCGCTGTAGCCCTGGTAAGTCTCATCAATCTTCAGCACCGCTTCCATCTGGGTCTTGATGTCGTTGAAGCTCGAGAGATTGGCAATCGTGCTGTGCGCGGCAGCGCCGCCGTAGTTAGCACCCAACCAGAAATGGCCGTCCGGCTTGTCGGGCTGTAACTTGACCGCCGCCTTTCCGGATTCAGTGCCTTCGCGAAACATGTTGTCGCGCTCGTTGTCGTTGTCTGTATGGTCGCCGACGTAGAAGCTCGCTCGCGCGAGTTTCCAGGCGGCCTCGTAGTTCCCGTAATCGGCGGTCCGAGCCTGCCGCAAGGCCGCCACTGCGGCCCGCGCCTGGTTCAAATCTGCCCGGTTTGCCCAAAGCGGCTCGGCTTCGGCCATACGGTCGGCCGCCACCTTGGCATCCGTCCCGCCGGTGAGGCTGGTGGTCGCGTCAGACCCGCCCCGGTCGCACGAAATACCAGCAAAAGCGATACAGAAAACAGCACATCCGATAATCGCAGATCTCAGTTTTTGCTGGCTTTTCTTAAGATTTATCATCCAATAGCCTCCGATTGTCTAGCATCGCCATACAGTTTGTAATACTTTTGCTTTCGGGTTCTGGAATCGAGTCGAATACGGTATAGTGCTCACCGGATCGCTGGAGGAGAGTTGGCAGGCGCAGCATTTTACGATCTCGAAGGCACGCTGGTGAGCACCAACCTGGTGCACACGCTTTCCTTCTACGCAGGCCGGCAACAGGGGTTAATGGCCAGCTTCAAGATGAGCGCGGCCACGTTTCTGAGCCTTCCGGTGTTCGCGATCACGGACCAGTATAGCCGAAAAGTCTTCAACGACCTCTACTTCAAGCGATACAGGGGGCAATCCGAGGACCGGCTTCGCTACTTTGCGGAGGACTTGTTCGAAGACGTAATCAAGCCCGCAGTCTTTCCGGGCACTTACGAGTTGATTGAGAAGTCGCGCAGCCTGGGGTTGAGACAGGTAGTGATCACGGGCGCCCTGGATTTGTCCGTCAAGCCGCTGATGGAACACCTTGGAATCACTGAGTACGTAACGAACCGGCTCGAGTTTGTGAATGGCGTGGCCACGGGGCGACTGTTGCCGCCGGTGATGGCAGCGGCGACGAAGGCCTCGTGGATCAGGACCTACACCGAGCGCGAGGGGATCAGCCTGAGCGACTCCTACGCCTACACCGACAGCATGAGCGATCTACCGATGTTGTCGATCGTCGGTCATCCGGCCGTGATCAACCCAGACATGCGACTGCGACAGACCGCTTTGCATCATGACTGGCCCATATTGAACCTGAAATAGGGCCACAAAAGGCACTAAACAGAGCCGCAGAAGGCACAAAAACCGTAAGGTTATGGCGCTTCAACTCAGAAGAAAAACGCACGAGTCGGTTGTCTACATCGACCGCGACAGCGCACCGCGCATCATCCCGTCGGGCGAAGACTTCATCCTCGAAGATTTGCCGATCGGCACGCGTGTTCTTTATCCAAACCCGTCGATCAAGGGACTGCCCAACCGCGAAGCCGCGATCCGTTACGCGCTCAATCACCCGCATGGCTGCGATCCGTTGTTCGCGCAACTCGAACCCGGCATGCGCGTCACGATCGCCGTCGACGATATCAGTCTTCCCTTGCCGCCGATGGCGACTCCCGACATTCGCCAGACGATTCTCGAGATCGTTTGTGACATGCTCGCTGGTCACGGTGTCGATGACGTTCACATCATCATTGCGAACTCGCTGCACCGGAAGATGACCGAGTGGGAGATGAAGCGGATGGCCGGGCCGCGAATCTTCGCCGACTACTACCCGGATCGTTACTACAACCACGACGCCGAATGGGCCGATGGGCTCATCAAGATCGGTGAAACACGACACAAAGATCCGCTCGTTCTCAATCGCCGCGCCGCGGAAAGTGACCTGCTGATCTACGTCAACATCAACCTCGTGCCGATGGATGGCGGTCACAAGTCGGTCGCCGTGGGTCTTTGCGATTACGAGTCGCTGCGCATGCACCACGATCCGCAGACGATCCGCGATTCTGACAGTTACATGGACCCGGCACGTTCGGCGTTGAATCATAAGGTCATAAAACTCGGCAAGATCGTCGACGAGCAACTCAACGTCTTCCATATCGAGACGGCCATTAACAACCGCATGTACGGCGCCGACATGGATTTTCTGCTGCGGAACGAAGACGACTTCAGCGCGTTCGACCGCATGAAGTTTGAAGCCATGCGCTACGCGATGAACAAACTGCCGCGCCAGGCGCGTCGCAAGCTGCTGCACTCCCGTCCGTCGCAGTACGAGATGATCGCGTGTCACGCCGGGAAGACGGAACCGGTGCACGAAAAGATCGTCGCGAAAGGTTTCGAGCAGTACGCGATTCCGATCCGGGGGCAAGCGGACATTCTGATCACCGGCATTCCCGATATTTCGCCGTACAACGTGTATTCGATTCTGAATCCCTTGCTGGTCCAGGTGATGGCGCTCGGTTATCACTTCAACTTCTATCGGAACAAGCCGCTGCTGAAGAAGGGCGGCGTGCTAATCATCAATCACCCGTGCTACGACGAGTTCGATCACGACTTTCATCCGAGCTACATCGAGTTTTTCAATCGCCTGTTGCCGGAAACGCGCGATGCTTTCACGCTGCGCGAGAAGTACGAGCGCGAGTTTGCAAACAATCCGAGTTACATCGAGATGTATCGCCGCGGCAACGCGTACCACGGCGCGCATCCGTTTTTCATGTGGTACTGGGGCGAGAACGGCCGCCAGCACATCGGCCGCGTCATTGCAGCAGGCGCGGAAAACGCACACGTCCCGGCGATGCTGGGTTGGGAGCGCGCCGACAATCTTACGGAAGCGATTGCGATGGCCCGCAGTTACATGGGCAACTCAGCGCAGATCACGATGCTGCACCAGCCGATGATCGGCGTTGCGGACATGGAGTGAGGGTCTTTGGCCTTCGGCCTTAGGTCTTGGTTTTTCAAGACCAAAGACCAAAAACCCAAGACCAGGTAACATGAAACTTTCGCCAACCGAAATCTACAACGATCGAAGGATCTTCCTGATTGGAAGCACAGGCTTCCTCGGCAAAGTCACGCTCAGCATGTTGCTGCATCGCTTTCCGAACGTCGGGAAGATCTATCTCACAGTCCGCGCACGCTCGCAGGAAGAGTCCGAATCGCGCTTCTGGAACAACATCATTACGGCGCCTCCGTTCGATCCACTCCGCGAACTCTATGGCAGCGCGCTCGAAGGTTTTGTTAACGACAAAGTCATCGTCAAAGGCGGCGACATCGCCGAAACCAACTTCGGTTACAGCGAAGAAGAAGCACAGGCCATCGCCGACGACATCGACATCATCATCAACTCCGCCGGCAACGTCACCTTCAACCCAACTCTCGAAAGCGGTCTGCGCACGAACGTCGTCGGCACGCAAAACGTGATCGCGTTTGCGAAGCGAATGAAACGGCCCGCGCTGGTCCATGTGTCGACGTGCTTCGTGGCCGGCAACCGCTCCGGCGCTGTGTGGGAAAGCGATCCCGTAATCGGCTACTTCCCGCGTCACAATGAACCGGAGATGCAGGGCGTCCAGTTCTCGGTCGAACAGGAGATCGCCGACTGCGCGAAACTGGCCGATCGCGTACGCGACGAAGCCCGCGACGCAATGATGGCCGCGCGTTTTCGTGAATCCGCCCGCAAGCGATTACTCGAAGAAGGCCGCGACATCGACGATCCGGATGCACTCGGACTCGCCGT
>DASTOZ010000673.1:0-2552 GCA_035762365.1 Pyrinomonadaceae bacterium
TGGCGCTGAAGCTCGGCTACGATATCGCCAGCGCCCAGGAAGGAATCGAAGCCCTGTCGTGGAAAGTGGGCACCGTGCTAGTCGTCCTCGGCACGATGCACTTCTTCAACCTGTTCGTTTTCACACACCTGCGACGCCGCACGCACGGCCGCCACAACAACCATCCGCCAGTGAATCCTGACTCTTTCACCAAAGTCGGACAGGAGGTGTGACCATGCTCGCCCTGACTGTGCTCTACGATCCTGAATGCGGCTTGTGCCGGCGCGCGCATCAATGGCTGGCCGAGCAGTCGAAGCTGGTGGAACTGAACTTCGTGCCCTGCGCTTCAGACGAAGCTCGCAAGCTGTACCCGCAGCTCGATCACGACCTGACGAAGAAGGACCTGACAGTGGTAGCAGACGACGGCGCGGTTTATTTCGGTCCAAAGGCGTGGTTGATGGTACTGTGGGCGCTCACGCGCTACCGTGATTGGTCGTATCGACTGGCGCGGCCGGAGTTGTTGCCGAGCACCAAGCGCGTAGTCTCGATGATCACGCAGAACCGGTATCAGATCTCACGCGTTACGGGCCTCAACAGGTAAACAAACATGGCGGCGATGCGCAAAAAGAAAGCGGTCAAGACTGCGAAAGGCGACCAGACGCGCAAGTTAATCCTCGACACCGCTCTCGACATGTTTCGCGAGCGAGGCTACGAGCAGACGACGATGCGCGCGATTGCCGGAAAGGCCGGCGTCTCGCTCGGGAACGCCTACTACTACTTTCGCTCGAAGGAGTACCTGATCCAGGCGTTCTACCAGGTAACGCATGAAGATCACGTCGCCCTTGCTCTTCCCGCGCTGGAGAAGGACGACACCTTGAAGACACGCCTGCTGACGGTGGTGCGGTTGAAGATCGAGACGCTGAAGCCGTATCACCAGTTCGCGGGCGTGCTCTTCAAGACGGCGGCCGATCCGCAGAGCCCGTTGAATCCGTTTGCGGACGAGGCGAACCCGGTGCGACGAGCGAGCATTGAGCTATTCGAGAAGGTAGTGGATGGTTCGAAGGCGCGCATCCCGAAAGATCTGCGCGCCGAGTTGCCGTACCTGCTATGGGTCTACCACATGGGCATCATCCTGTTCTGGATTCACGATCGATCGCCAAAGCATCGCCGCACGTATCGATTGATCGATCGGACGGTCGAGATGGTCGACCGAATGATCTCGCTCGGCAGCAATCCCTTCATGCGCCCGCTCCGCAAGCATGCGCTCGCGCTTGTCGACGAGTTGCGCGACGCTGCCGATGACATACTCGAAGGCGATGACGATTAAGACGAAAACAATTCTGCTGGGATCCCTTAGCGGTGCTCTGATAACGGGAGCACTTTTGGCGTTTGTCTGGTGGGCATTTCTCTACACGGATACCAGCACCGGCGGTGGCTTCCTCGGTACAAGCCAGGATTGGGCACCGATCGCGGCAATCATCGGAGGTGTGGTCGGACTTGTCGCGGGTGCGGTGCTGGGATTCCTTCTGAGCCTCAGGCGTCGCGGTCCTTTCTTTGGCGCGCTCGCGGGAGCACTCGAGGGTCTTGCGATCCTTATCATTCTGCTGGCGCCGAAAGGGTTCACCGTGGGAGACCCGCGCGGAGATTTGATGTTAGCGGCTTTCGTCCCGGTGGGCGCCATTTCCGGTTTTCTGACATCGCTGATCGTTTCAGCAATCACAAACGAAAGCCGCTAACAGATCCGTGGTTTCAGTTTCCTTTTTCGTTGCTTGACGACGGCGCGCCGCCACCAGGCGCCGGATTGCCCTCGATGTCGAGAATCGTGATTGGCGCCACACCCGTCGCTTTCAGTGGACCTTCAACCACCGCCCGATCGCCGACGATGACGATCGCGAGATGATTGAGGTCGATGTAGCGCCTCGCGACCCGCAACAGGTCTTCCTTCGTTACCGCGGCGATGTTCTTCGCGTACGTTTGATAAAAGTCGTCGGGTAAGTTCCAGAGTTCGATGCCCGTGATCGTGTCGTTTATCCCGTTGACGGAACCAAACCGCTGCGGCAGACGCTGGATCAACGAGTCTTTCGCGACCTTCATCTCTTCGTCAGTGATTGGAATCTCGCCGACGATTCCCTTCAACTCCTTCATGAACTCGATCAACGCCGCGTCAGTCTTGGCTAAAACGATCGAGCCGCCCGCCCGAAACGCGCCCGGACCTCTGCCGTATGCAAAGCCCGAGTTCACACCGTAACTGTAGCCCTTCTGCTCGCGAATATTTGCGTTCAAGCGCGACTGAAACATGCCGCCGAGAATCGTGTTCATCACCTGCATCGCGAAGTAGTCGGGCGTGTTTCGCGGCGGACCAGGCAGTCCAATATTAACTACCGACTGCGCCGCTCCCGGTTTATCAACCAGGTAGATCTTTGCCGGTTGCAGTTCCGGCAGCTTCGGATAATCGAATGACGGCACATCACCGGCCTTTGTCCACGCTGCCAGCCCTTTCTCGATCGAAGCCTTCGCCTTCGCGGGCGTGATGTCGCCAACTATGGTGATGATGGCGCGGCCCGGTTGGAAAT
>DASTOZ010000674.1:0-4918 GCA_035762365.1 Pyrinomonadaceae bacterium
AGCGAAACATTCAGATCGGTTGTTGGTACCTGGAGAAGATCCGGGAGCAGTTTCAGGACGCGCCGGACGTCGAGACTCGCATGATCGCCGCGTACAATGCTGGTCCAAGCCGGGTCGTCGAGTGGAGCCGCGTCGAGGAAGGGAAGCGGCAGACGGGCGCGGAGTTCATAACGCGTATCGATATTCCTTCGACGAAAGCGTACGTGCTTTCGATCCTCGGGCGCTATCGTGAGCTGAAGAACGCGAAAGCCCCGAACGCTGCACCTTGATTGATTAAATCCGTGTCATCCGTGGTTTCAAAAATTTTCAGCGCGCGATGGGTGCTGCCAATTTCAGCGCCACCGATCGAATTCGGCGCCGTGGCGGTAAATGGACCACGGATCATCGGGGTCGGCAGTCAGTCTGAAATCTTCGCTCGTTTCCCTGAGTCTCACGGTGAAAACTTTGGTGAAGCGCTAATCATTCCGGGATTAGTGAACACGCACACGCATCTCGAACTGACCGTCATGCGTGGCTATCTCGAAAACGAAGACTTCTTCGCGTGGCTCAGAAAGCTCACAATTGCGCGTCTGGAAAAATTGACGCCGGACGATCTGCGCGTTTCGGCGACGTGGGGCGCCTGCGAGGCGGCGCGTGCAGGCATCACGTGTGTCGGCGATGCGAGTGACTCGGCGCTGATGAGCATGCTCGCGCTGCGAGACGTTGGATTGCGCGGAGTGGTGTTTCAGGAATCGTTTGGTCCGGATCCGCGCCTGGTACAGGAGAATTTTGCGACGCTGAAAGCGAAAGTCGCGGAACTGCGCGGCATCGAGACCGAGCTTGTGCGCGTTGGCGTGTCGCCGCACGCGCCGTACACCGTCTGCGCACCTCAGCTCGATCTAGTCGCCGAGTTCGCGCGCGATGAGAAGTTGCCGTTGATGATGCACGCCGCCGAGTCGCAAGACGAAGAGTTGTTGGTACGTGACGGTTGCGGAACGTTTGCCGACAGGTTCGTGCAACGGGGGATCGAATGGAACGCCCCGCGGTTGTCGACGATTCAGTACCTGAAGCAGCGTGGCATACTCGACACGCAACCTTTGTTGGCCCACTGCATTCGGGTTGACGATGCAGACATTGAGACCTTGCGTGAGACGCGATCGAGAGTCGCACACTGTCCGAAGTCGAACGCGAAGCTCGGCCACGGACGCGCGCCGTTCGCGAAGTTTCTCGCGGCAGGAGTCGCAGTCGGCTTCGGCAGCGATTCCGTCGCGAGCAACAACACGTGCGACATTCTCGAAGAAGCGCGATTCGCGGTGCTGCTCTCGCGCGCGGGTGAACGGGACAGCCGGATCACTGCGTCGGATGCAGTGAAGACTGCAACGCTCGGCGGCGCGCGTTGCATGGATCTCGACGGGCACATCGGAGAGTTAAGCGAGGGCGCACAGGCAGATCTTGCGGTCCTGTCATTGACCGGCGCGCATCAAACCCCCAACCACGATCCCGCAGCGACAGCGGTCTTCTCCTCGTCGGGGCGCGATGTAATTCTGACTGTGGTTGCGGGGCGTGAAGTCTATCGCGAAGGTCGCGTCGTAGGCGTTGACGGGGAACGCCTACGCGCGAGAATGCAGGAAATCAGTGGCAAGCTATGACGCCGTCTGGATTCACGGCTCCGTCGCCTGATGTGAGGCGAGGCTTTCCCCGCCGGTGGACCATTAACGAACCTTGGGCTTCGGTTCGGGCTTTGCCTTTATGACACCGAGGCGGTGATCGCTTCGTCGAAGATCTCGAGCGCGACGTCGACGTTCTCTTTCGTCAAAACGAGTGGCGGCGACCAGCGGATCGTGTTCGCGCCCGCGCCGAGAATGATCAAACCACGATCGAAACACGCCACTTCGATCCGATCGCGCAACTCCGGCGCTGGCCTCAACGAGGTTTTGTCTTCGACAAACTCGACTCCGATCATCATCCCCATGCCGCGCACGTCGCCGATGCAATCGTGCTTCGCTTTCAATCTTTCCAGACCGGATTTCAAGTAAGCACCGACTTCAGCCGCGTTTTGGACCAACCCGCCTTCGAGCAATTCGATCGTCTTCAACGCCGCCGCTATACACACCGGGTTGCCGCCGAATGTCGACGCGTGTGCGCCGGGTTTCCAGTCCATCAGATCCGCGCGAGCAACGCACGCGCCGATCGGCAGGCCCGAACCGATGCCCTTCGCGATGCAGACCACGTCCGCCTCGAGGCCGTAATGCTCGCACGCGAACATCTTGCCCGTGCGGCCCATGCCGCTCTGCACCTCGTCGACGATCAACAGTATTCCATGGCTGTCGCAGATGCGTCGTAGACCTTGTAGAAAAGCTTTCGGCGCCGGGACATAACCGCCCTCGCCCTGCACTGCTTCGACGACGATGCCTGCTACTTCTTCCGGCGGCGTGGTTGTCTTGAACAACCGTTCTTCGATCCAGTTGAGTGCGCCTTGTGCCGCGCCGCCGTCGCCGCAATCAGCGGCGCTGAACGGATTGCGAAACTCGTTCGGGTACGGCACGTGGACCACGTCGAGCGCCTGACGTTTGAAGCCACGTCGCTGCGCTGCTTTCGAGGACGTCAGCGAAAGTGAACCCAGCGTGCGTCCGTGAAAGCTGTTGAAGAAGCCGATGAACTTCTCGCGTCCGGTAGCGTGCATCGCGAGTTTCAACGCCGTCTCGACTGCTTCGGTGCCGCTATTGGCGAAATGCGTTCGCGTCGGTGACTTGATTGGCACGATCGCGTCGAGCTTCTCGGCGAGCGCGGGCATGTGGCGGTAGTAGTAATCAGTGCCGCACATGTGGATCAGTTCGGCTGCTTGATCCTGGATGGCTTTCACAACTTCCGGATGACAGTGTCCGGTCGAACACACGGCGACGCCGGCGTTGCAGTCGAGAAAAATGTTGCCGTCGACGTCCTCGACCCACACACCGCTCGCGCGTTCGGCGACGAGCTTGAACGAGGGGCGCGGGTAAGAGGGGTTGACGAATTTGGCGTCGGCTTCGACGATCTTCTGGCCGTTTGGTCCAGGCAGCGCGGTCTTGATTTCGGGGCGACGGGGTGGTGCGATTACGCTGGTCGACATCTGTGCGTGACTCCTTGTTAAATGCGGTTCCTTTGCGGACACCAGGACGACGACTACAACCGGAAACATTTCCCGTTTCCGTGGTTTAAGTAGCTATGATTGCAAACAGTTAGAGCTAGTCAGCGAAGAGATTCGCGCGCGACTCGAGTGGGCGATAATGTAAAGGCTGGGGGTTCGTCATTGCGTTTGAGCGGACGCCGCAATTCTACCAGCGGGGATTCGGTGGGACAAGCCGGACTGCTGTGAGAGTTTCGTTTGGAGGCTGGTGAATCGCATAACTGGGACAAGGATTCAAATCAGCGCGCAGCTGTGGAGTGCGGTTTCACTTAGTGAGACCGGGAGAGGAATGGCTTGCAAGTGATCTAGACCGTTATCGGGAAGAAGCGATTCTTGTACTTGAAAAGGGTTCCGCGGGCCCGCGTTACGTAACCGTCGTGCGCTTTGACGAGGAGAAGGATAATTTGCTCGATGAGGCCTGGAGCCTCGTTCTTGATTTCTGCGAGCCGCCGGATGAGTCACTTCGGATGACGGCCGATGTGAGGTTTCTAGTGCAGGAAGCGCCGCTCCACCTATTTCACAGCGGCAGTACTTTTGAACTCCTCGAGGGCGCTAAAGTGGTTGCAAAAGGAAAAGTCCTACTCACGGGTGGTCCTAAATCCGGGACACTTACACTACGATGGCCAGGAAGAACGCGAAGCCAAAAGCAAAGGCAAAGACGCAAATGGATTTTGGTGAAAGACTGTCAGGATTTCGGAAGGAAAAGGGCTTGACCCAACAAGCCCTGGCTGAACTCATCAATCTGCATGTGATCCAGATAAGGCGCTACGAAAGCGGCGTTTCACAACCTACGCTGGATGTCATTCGACGGCTCGCGGTCGCTCTGCAAGTGAGTGCAGATGTGTTGATCTTCGGTGCCGACGAGCGTGGTCCCGATGGCGATCTGCGCTTGCAGTTCGAAGCCATCTCCAAGTTCGCCCCCGAAGAAAAACAGGTTATCAAGGCCCTGCTCGAAGGCATGATCCTCAAGCACGAAGCGAAACGCTGGTCTTCCCAGCGTAAACACGTGACGACCGACTAATGCCATCTGTACTCAGTTCATGGATTTGCTACCCCTCTCTGTTGGTTTTGCGTGAGCTTTGAGTGATCCTAGTTAGAAAATCACTCTTGCTCCACATTATTGCGTTCCTCAATCACGTCAGTCCCTAGAAAACGCCCACGCTACGGCGCCGAGCAGATTTTTGCTTAAGTGAAAACGTGAAGAAACTTCTTCGAGGATTTTCCAAAAGATCTCGTCGGGACGGATGTCCTCCTTAGAAAACGAATATGCGCACAACTGGTTGGCAATCGAATGCTGTAATTCGTTAAACCCCCTATACACTCTGACAGCTTGCTCATCCGACAAATCGATTACGGCGGAGCGAGTCTCGACGGTGAGAGCCATTACCATCAGCGAAAGTAATCCAATCTTAGCTTCGTTCGACATTACCTGAAAGCGCGTGCAATACTCTGTTAACGTCATTCTATTATCTCCCGTGGCAAAGAGTTGACATCGAATCCTCGCTCTTCAAGAACTCGTATTCGATTGTTTCCGTTAAAGACTCTGCCATCCTGTTTAGTCCGAAGCGCCTCTGGCTTTCCGGGCCGAAGCGACTCCAAGATTTCTTCGGTGCTTTTGCCCTTCCAATACTCATAACTCTGACCGGCGTCAAGAGTCTGGTCGGAGTGAATCCGTCGCAACGGGGCCGGCTCGGGTGCCGGTATGTCGTCAATCATCAATATTGAAGTTGCAAACCGTAAGATTCCCTCTGGTTTTGGCTGAATAAAAACTAT
>DASTOZ010000675.1:0-2823 GCA_035762365.1 Pyrinomonadaceae bacterium
CAGTTTTGTGCTTGGGAAAAACGCCGGGGCTTTGCGTCAACTCGGCAAGGTAGTTCGCTTCGGTCTTGGGGGAACAGTGGGCCACGGCCGACAGGGCATCAGTTGGATCCACGAAACGGACATGGATCGCTTGTTCGAGCGCGCGATCGCTGACGATTCGATGCGCGGAACATACGTGGCTACAGCACCGAACCCGGTTTCAAACGCGGAGTTTATGCGTGAGATGCGGAAGGCACTGCGCGCACCGATTGGTTTGCCGGCGGCAGCGTGGATGGTTCGACTCGCGGCGCCGTTGATACTGCGTTCCGATCCGGATCTCGCGCTCTACGGCCGATATTGCGTGTCGCGGCGTTTGAAAGAAGAAGGATTCGAGTTCCGCTTTCCCGATATTCGTTCGGCTTTACAGGACTTGTACAACTCATGAAAAACAAATTACGAATTCTAAGTATTGCCGTAATATTCGTGGCGTGTATCGCAACCCTGGCCCAGCGCGATCCGAACGTACGTGAAGCGAAGCCGGAAGAAGTCCCGTTCGTCTACAACGCCAAGGATTACGGAACGATCGAAATCGAGAGCGTTCCGAAAGCGGTTGTGCAGGAGGGCGATCTTCCGACAGAAGCTCCGGCCCATTCATGCTTTCGCCTCAAAGACAATCGCCCGCTGCCCGCGTTGGACCAGGGACCGCGCTATTTCTATCCGGCGTACAGCACGATTTGCATCATTCCACTCACAGACTCTTCGGTCCCAAACTTCGCGAAGTCGTATCCCTACATTCACGAAGCTGCGGCAAAACTGCGGAAGCTGCTCGCGAGGCGTCCCGCGAAGTTTCGCTTTGATAAGGACCTGAACGATGTGCCCTTCAACAATGCCAGCGGATCGGTGCAGAGCAAAGTTCAGTATCTGAATTTCAAGACCGGCAAGGGAGTGCTTTTCCTGACGCAGTATTCCCAGGACGCAGCACCCACTCGCCTGAACAACGAAGAGCTCACGTGCGACTTCCAGGGGATAACAAACGACGGCAAGTATTACGTCGCTGCCCGGTTGGCTGTCACACATCCTTCCCTCCCGAAGGGCATCGATTCGACGGAACCTCCGCCTCAGGATCCCAAAGGAAACTATCTCAAAAAAGAAGAACGGTTACTCAACAGCTTCGCTGACGAATCGTTTCGACCGTCGCTCAAGAGCTTGAAGTCGATGATCGCATCCATCAGCCCGAAGTGAATGCAGAACCTTGCACCCTCGCCGCCACGTGCGGTAGAAGATTTGGAGCAGAGCCCCGGTGCGGGAGTTTAAGAGGCTGGAGAACCCTATGAAACACGTTTGCTACGTCGCTCTCGCCATCTTTACTTTCGCCGTCGGCATCGGTATCTCGCCCATCCGCTTTTACCCTGAATTGATCGCGTGCGGGCGGAATAATTCCAGCACCAGCTACCGCTCTTCGTATCTCATGCAAACGACGAGGAGCTACATCACCTACGACACAGAAGACGAAGCGCGCTCTGCCTTCAGTAAGGCACTGAGCAAGGCGCTTACCGTTTATGACGTCTCACCGAAGGTGAACAGT
The DNA here is from genome assembly GCA_035762365.1 of Pyrinomonadaceae bacterium. Classification (GTDB taxonomy): domain Bacteria; phylum Acidobacteriota; class Blastocatellia; order Pyrinomonadales; family Pyrinomonadaceae; genus PSRF01. The sequence continues at coordinate 1,565 of DASTOZ010000675.1, forward strand.
GAGGGAAAGCTGATCGAGGACCGCGCGGTTTACCTGACCTACCATCCGGTTAACGACGAGTATTACGTTCAGATAGTGTGGCGGGAAGGACAAACGCTCAACTTCATCCACTCCCGTTCCTACACCCATGTCATGGAATTTGAGAGACAAGACTTCTGAGTCTCATCACGCTTCCGAATCCTTGAGCCAACCACGCAGCACGGCTGAAAGTTTTCCCGCAATTGCAGCATCGATGCAACTTCGTCTCACCCAGTCATCTTCTTCTTTCGGTTGGAGCGCCTCACCGCCATCCAATGATCGCTGGTCCAACCTCGTTCTCAAGTTTTACTGAGAATTTCTAAAGGTATGCCGTTTGCCGAAGTCAATGGGAGTTTTATCTTTCGGCAGGAGTGAACTCGATGATCGTTTCAAAACCTTTGGGCCAGTGCCTGCTCGCACTGGGTATATTGCTGGTCGCCTGCGTGACTCCACTCTTTGCACAACAGGGGCAGAAATCAGGTGCACCCAGAGTTGAAGGCAAAGTCATATTTGGCACCGTCACCTTTGGTGAAGACATCGATCACACAACTGTCGGCGCCGCCCTGCGCACTTATGTCACTAAACGGTTCAGTATCGAGACTGAGTACTTGTACCTGCGCAACGGTGAGAACGATCAGGACCATCTCGTGCAGCCGAGTGTCGCGTACGATTTCGCCGATCCGGCAGGCCGCCTCGTTCCTTATGTCATAGGTGGCGCCGGAGTTCTTCATCACAAAGGCGCCTTCTTTGGCGCCAGCAATTCCTTCACGACATGGACCGCAAGTGCCGGAGTCGGCGCCAAGATATTTGTCACGAAGAATCTATTCGTCTCGCCCGAGCTTCGGCTGGGCCGAGAACCAACCATTCGCGCCACCATCAACGTCGGGTATGTTTTTGGTCGAAGAGGCTGATCGGATTTAGTGAAGGGCCATTACATAAATCATAGTTGCGGTTGCGGTTGCTCTGAAAGGCGATCCGGCTGCCATCCGGCGACCAGGTTGGTCCCTCGTCCGCCACGTTGTTGCTGGTCAACCTGAGTAACGTGCTCTTGGCGCGTGACGTGGGTGGTGGAAAGATGCCGCGGCGTTTGAGATAGATAAATGTTGCGAGCGAACCGGCGAGTAACAGCACAACCCCGGCACTCGCTAGGAGGATGCGTTTTCTGTTTCCAACCGTGTGTTGGGCAATGTGGACCAACCTGGACCACCGCGAACGGGGCGCGCGCCAATCTAAAGCTGAAC
>DASTOZ010000676.1:0-3579 GCA_035762365.1 Pyrinomonadaceae bacterium
GGTGGCCACGCTGTTGTTGACCTGTTTGATCTTCCTGATCGTCGGTTGGTCGGGGCCGAGTTACTACGTAACGGCGCTGTCGATTGGGGGCATCGTTTGTATCGCTGCTTCAAACGGCGGCACCACTTCGCAGGATCTGAAGACCGGGTTCCTCGTCGGCGCTACACCGAAGTATCAACAGATCGCGATTCTCATCGGCGCACTCGCGTCGGCCCTGATCCTCGGACCAATCCTGCTGCGGTTGAACGATCAGAGCACCGTCTACGTGCCGCAAACCAGCTTCAGGGCACTCGAAGCGCAGCACAAGGTCGACCCGGCGTCAGTCGCCGCGCTTCCGCAGTTCACGGAAACGGCGCAGCCCGCAGGCGGCGGAAACTTCCGTCTGCTCAAGAATGAAGCCGGACCGAATGCAGTCAAGGGTCTCGAACCCGGTGAATACCTCGTCGACGACACTGGCCGCGTAGTTCACAAAGTCGAGCGCAACTTCCCGGCGGATTTGCGGGCCGACATGTCCAATCTTGGTCCGGCGGAGCAGCCTAAGAACGGACTCGCTGTGCCGGATACGGCCAGTTACCGGACCTGGCACAAAATCCCGGAAGAGAACGGACCTCCGGGCAAATACCTCGTGAACGATCAAGGCGTGCCCGTGTACTACGTCGATCCCGGCATCAACGGCACGCATAAAGTCGCGCCCGATGGCACCACGGTAACCAAGTACGACGCGCCGAAAGCGACGCTGATGTCCTACATCATCAAGGGTATTCTCAATCAGAAACTGCCGTGGGGACTCGTGCTACTGGGCGTCATGATCGCGGTGGTGCTCGAAATGTCGGGCATTCCGTCGCTCGCGTTTGCGGTAGGCGTCTACCTGCCGTTGTCGTCGTCGAGTCCGATCTTCATCGGCGGCATGGTTCGCTGGCTGGTCGACAAGTATTTGCGCGTGAAGTTCCGCAATGGGAAACTCACGGAAGAGGAGTTTGTAGCGGAGACGGATAAGAGTCCGGGTGTGCTGATGGCGTCTGGTTACATCGCGGGAGGCGCTTTAGCCGCCGTATTCATTGCGTTTTTCGCAGGACTTTGGAAAGAGCGCAGCGAGGGTATCGAAAACTGGGCGAAACTGCATAACCCGTTTTTCAAGGGTGACTGGGCTGACCTGCTTTCGCTAATCCCGTTCCTGGTGCTGGTGGTCATCCTTTACCTCGTCGGCCGTGAAGTGCTTCTGGCGCCGCGGAAGAAACGAGCGTAGCAAGGTCCGGAAACAGCAGTGGTATAACTGAAACATGTTGAATAGAAGTCTATTAGTCTGCGCCCTGATCGTCGCCACGATGGGCGCCTGGTCGACGGCCGTTGCGCAAAATCCGCAACGCACGCCAACCGAAGTGACACGTGCGTTCTACACGATGATGCGCGAGAAGAAGTATCGCGAGGCGTTTGCCATGTCGATTTACCAGCCGGCCATGGAAGGACTCTCGCCGCAGGAGTTTGAAGATCTGCGCCCCGACTTCGACAAGATGGCGCAGGCACTTGTCGAGAGGCTGCCTGCGGCGATAGACGTGAGCGGAGAGCAGATCAGCGGCGATCTGGCGACGGTGTTTTTGAAAGTGCTCGACGCCGACGGCAAGGAGAAGATCGAACCCGCCACGCTCATCAAGGTGGCGAACGCGTGGGTCGTCGGTGACAAAGACAGCCTCGAGATGGTCAAGAAGTCGGGCAAGAAGTTCTTTTTCGAAGCCCGCATCAACGCCCATCACAACGACGTCCAGGACATGATGACGCGCATCTCGCTGGCCCAGGTTCTCTACAGTCAGAACCACAACCAAACCTTCGGGAACATGGCCGAGCTGGTTGCCGCCGGCGTGATTCCCAAGGACATCGAAGGCACTGAAAGCACCGGCTATCGCTTCCAGATTAATCGTTCGGCGGACGCAAAATCGTGGTACGCGACGGCCGAGCCGGTCCAGTACGGCCGCACCGGGCGACTCTCGTTCTATCTCGACGCTTCAGGAGTGCGAAGCGGCGACGTTGGCGGCAAGCCGTTAAGCGTCAAGTGATTGCCGATTGGCAATTGCCGATTGCCGATTGGTTGTATCGATGAGGCTCAGTTGAGCTTTCTGACGCTCGGTTCCAGGCAGTTCGTTGCTTAGGACCAATTGGCAATCGGCAATTGTCAATCGGCAATGAATTAGTTGTTGCGCCGCGGCGCGCGAGTTTCTAGAATCAAACACGGCGATTTCTCCCGACCGCCTCTTCGGCGATGCCCCACCCTCAGTTGGTCCGAGCTACTTAGTGGTTTCACAAGATGTCGGAACTGCCGCGCAGAATCGTGTCGAGTTTACGCCGCTTCATTGGCAACCGGCGCCGTAACAAGCGTGTGCGAGCGCGGCTGACGTTCACGATAAGCCTCGCAGATCCACGCGTTAACTCGAACGGGTCACGCCGCCTGCCGACGCTCAATGGGCATACACTCGACATCAGTAGCAGCGGTTTGGCGCTCGTCGTCCCCGCGATCCGCATCGGCGAACACTACCTCGCAGGAGCGGATCGAAAGCTGTTCGTGAAGCTGGACCTTCCGACTGGACCAGTCGAGATGAAGGTGGCTACGGTGAGATACGAGAGCTTGGAAGAGAGTGGCGAGGAGAGCGGTTACCTCATCGGCGCGCGTATCGCCGAGATGTCGGACCAGGACCGCGCGAGTTACACCAGCTATGTCGCCAAAGTGTTGAAGCGAGCACCCGCTGATTAGTGCCACACAAAGGCACAAATGAAGAACGCAAAGGCACGAAACATTTTTGAGTTTCCTGGTCTGTGATTTTTGCGCCTTTTTGTGGCTAAACTTACTCGAATCGCAGCGTCCCAAACGCTTCGGGAACGTGATAGTTCGGTTCCGGTGTTCTCGTCGGCCGCCAGGCCAGGTATCGTTCCGGAGCTTCCGGTCCAACACAGCGAAAAACATTAACGCGCCAGACGTCGCCTTTTTTCGGTTGCGGAATTACGCGACTCCATGGAATGCGGATCGTGATCTTGAGCGATTGCGGTTCCAGTTTCGCGACAGTCGTCATTCCCGACTGGAAATCCCAATCAGTTTCTCTTCCGGTGGGCGTCACTACGATTCCGAGGTCTACCCATTCGCCGGTCGGCGCCGCTTCAAACTCGAAATAGCGTTCCGGATGCGTCGCATCGGGCGCCAGGAAGATCTCGCAAACGTCGCGGTCCCAGACACCAAGCGTTTTCCGGTCAGTCACGGGGTTTTCTGCGACGATCAGCGGTTCGTGTTGCTCGCAAACGAAACGCACGTGGAGCGCCTCGTCAGACCAGCACAACCGCGCCTCGGCATGACGCGACGCCGGCGCCAGGTCGCCGGACCAGTAATGCTCGATCCTGACCGGCTCACAATTTTCCCAAACCGAATGATCGAACGCGCCGACCGCGATCGGTTTAGCACTGTAACGAGCGATGATCATGTTGCGCTAATTCCACCCATGCAGTCGTCGAGCAACTTCTCCGGATCTTCGTTCTGAAAAACCCTTGCCCCCGTAGCGCGCTTGCCAAACTTCTGTAGCAGCAGATCAACCTCATCGG
>DASTOZ010000677.1:0-3531 GCA_035762365.1 Pyrinomonadaceae bacterium
CTTCGGTGCACGTCATCGCGTCGGAGTGACTGCTGCGGGAATGCGTTTCGAAGCTCCTATTTGGACGAGCATCGTCAACGAGCAGGACGCGTTGCGTGGTCAGGTTTCATTGCGCGCCGTGGACGAGTGGATCGTTCGCGACGGCATCGTGATCGTGATGGGACTCGACTACTCGCGTTTCATCGGTGCGGGCGGCGCGCATGCCTTCACGCCGCGGTTCGGTGTTCAGTATGACGTGAACGCACGGACTCGAGTGAAAGCAGCGTTCGCCTCCGGCGGAGAAGAAGATGGTATTCAGAGCGTCGCGACGTTTGAAGACGAGCAGGTTGTCTTTCGCGGCAACGCGGTTCGTCCCGTCGCGTTTATCGACGGACAGGCAGTGCTTGAACGCAGTCACCGGCTCGAGTTCGGAATTGAACGAGTGCTCGACAACAATTCCAACGTCGAAGCCACGGCGTTCTTCGATACGACGAGCGGACGCGGCGTCGGCTTGTTGAGCATGCCCGCGACGGCGTTCTCCGGTACAGCTTCAGGTGATGACTTCCTGCACGTCGCGAATCAGCAGGGTTCGTCCCGCGGCATGCGCGTCGTTTACACACGTCGTTTGAATCGCGTGTGGACCGCATCGGCGGGTTACGCGTTTGGACGCGGCCAGCGCCTGTCAGCATCCGGCTTCTCAACTCCGGCCGAACTGTTCGAAAACGGATTGTTCCAAACTGCCGCGCTGCAACTCGGCGCCGGTTTCGACAGCGGAACGCAGGTGCGCACCGTGTTGCGCTTCTCTTCGGAAGCGACCGTGTTTGCAATCGATCCCTTTGCCGGCCGTTTAGGTGTTTACGATCCTTCGTTGAGCATCCAGGTGACACAGGAGCTTCCTAGCTTTGGCCTGCCGGTCCGCGCCGAAGCGATTCTCGATGCGCGCAACCTATTAGACGCTCAAGCGAATTCAGAGAATGGTGATGTGTTGACTTTTGTCGGAACTAATAGACGTTCCGTGCGTGGCGGAATCTCAGTCAGATTTTAGCGATGCGCTAACAAGCGCTCGATAAAGTGAGCGTCCGCCAACTACTTCCTCCTCGTCACGCTCCCTTCATCGAGTAGCTGCGCGGACACGCGCTAACCAGTCGCCCTAGGCGTTATCGCCCTAGGCATATCGCCGCTGGGCGCAATCGCCCCAGGCCCACAGCATTCCAAATTCTCGGAAAACTCCGAAAAGTTGGATAGCTGGTTTTGCTGAAATCCAAGGCAGAGCAAGCAAAACAACGGGAACATACCTTGCTTAAAAACGACGGGATCGACCAATTCACGGGAATTGGTTGGAGGTCGGGAAGTCAGTGAAGGGATCGGTACTCACAACTAAGACGTGGTTCCTGCTAATCGGCGCAGCGCTTTTGATCAGCGCCGGTGTCCTGAACTTCCGCCAACGCGCGCACCACCAAACGCCACCGTGGGACGGTGTTGTGTGGGTCGACTCGAATGAAGGCGTCGTCGCCAAGAGCATCGAACCAAACTCGACTGCCGAGCGGGCGTGGCTGTTGCCCGGCGACCGGCTGCTCGGCATCAACTTTGACGGCCGCAGCAAGCCCGACGAGATCCGGCGCGCGCGCGACGTACAGATTTACCTCGAACAGGCTGGCGTCGGCGGTGAGCTGCACTACCTGATGCAGCGGCCTTCTTACCTTCCGGAAACGCAGGAGTACTGGGCCGACCTTTACAATCTGGGCGCGATTCACAAATGGACGCCGCGCACTTTGTACATCAACCTGATCGGCGTCCTTTATCTGCTGGTTGGCTTCTTCGTTCTCTTCAAACAAGGCGGACGCGCTCCGTACGCGCTCCACTTTGCGACGTTCTGTCTCGCCGCGTTTGTTTTCCACTTCTACACGCCAACCGGAGCTTACGACGATCTCGATCTCGCAGTCGGATTTCTCGACTCGGCAGCGTTTATTCTGTTCGCGCCGTTGTTCGTGCACTTCTGTGCGCTTTACCCGACGCGTCAACAACTCTCCGCGAATCGTCGTTGGCGCGCGGCCTGGTTTTACATCCCGTCTCTCCTTCTGCTGATCTTTACGATCGTCGTCTATCTCCGCGACGAGATGGCGAAGGCAGTTTCGGCGTTTAAGATTGTTCCGGTTACGGAACCCATGGTGGGAATTCTGTACTGGTTGATGAATGCCCACTTCGCGCTTGCGCTGGTCATTGGCGCGGTGCTGTTGACTCGGACGCTCGTCAACGCGAAGAGCACGGTCGTTCGCCAGCAGGTGAAATGGGTGATGTGGGGCACGGTGCTCGCCGTCACGCCGTTCGTATTGCTTTATGGATTGGTCTACCTGATTGGCGCGCCGACCGATCGCTGGCTGACCGATGTCGCAATCCTGCCGCTGGCGATCATTCCATTTGCTTTCGGCTACTCGGTTCTTCGTTATCGATTGATGGACGTCGAACTCGTCGTGCGGCGTGTGTTTGTTTACGCGCTGACGACACTGGCGATCGCGTTGCTGATCGGCACGGTGGTCTACACGGGCGGTCTCTACGCGTTCGGTTCGGATCAGTCGTTCAATGCGGGCGAGATCACGATGCGGGTCGTGATTGCGGTGCTCGCGATGGCGGCGATCGTGATGGTCGCAGCGCCCGTCAAACATTTTCTCCAGGAACAGGTCGACCGGCTGTTCTACGGTGAACGTTACGATCTCAGAAACAGCCTGCTCGACTTCGGGCGCACGCTGTCGGCAACTACTGCTCTCGAGCCGTTGCTCGACTCATTAGTCAGTCGGCTTCAGGAAGTGATGAATGTCGGGCGCGTGGCGATCTTCGTCGAAGACCGGAATTCGCCGTCGGGTTACACGGTAGCGCGCGCTGAAGGACTTTCAATTCCGGTGGTCGTTCCTGCTGATTTCCGCGAAATGATCCGCGTGCGGTCGGCGGAAACCGGCATTGTGCGAGCTGATGATTTCGAGATGACGACCGACGTCAACGGATCCGGATCGGTCAGACGAACGTTGCACTACTTCGTGCCGTGCGTTGTTCGCGGCCGAATGGTCGCGGTGATTGGTTTGGGCCGCTCGGTTGACGGCGCGCTCCTGTCGTCGGAAGACGTCGAGATTCTTAGAACGGTCTCCGGTTACGTCGCGGTCGCGATCGAGAACAGCCTGCTTTACAAAGACCAGCAGGAACGCGCTTCCGAGTTGAAACTGCTCAAAGAGTTCAACGAATCGATCATCGAATCGATCAACGTCGGATTGTTGGCAGTTGACCTCGAGGGACGCGTCACGCGTTTGAACTCCGCGCTCGAACACATCCTCGATCTTCGTCGCGACGCGGCGATCGGTCGTCGAGTTGAAGACCTTTTCTCCGAAGATTTTGCGGACACGCTGCATCAGGTGTTGGGCAAAGACGGCTGGCGGCTGCGCGAGATCCGCAACATCTACAAGCTGCACACCGCCACGGTCGCGAACCGTTCGCTGGTGCTGAACATCGCGCTCGCGCCGTTGCAGGACGGACAAGGACAGACAGGCGCGCTGGTCGTTCTCG
>DASTOZ010000678.1:0-7860 GCA_035762365.1 Pyrinomonadaceae bacterium
CCCGATCAGCAGGACCAGCGCCATCGCCACTTCGGCCACGACGAGCAGACTGCGCAGCCGGTTTTGTCCGGCGCCGGAAGTCGTACCGCGCACGCCTTCCTTGAGCGATTCGTTCAGATCGAACCGTGAAGCTTGCAGCGCGGGAACCAATCCGAAGATCAATCCTGTCACGATCGAGATCCCGAACGTGAAGAGAAGAATGCGCGCGTCGACGGTGACGTCGTTGATGCGCGGCACTTCGCGTGGAATCAGCGAGACGAGCAACGAGTTGCCCCAAACGGCGAGCAACAAACCGATCGCGCCCCCGGTGATTGAAAGCAACAGACTCTCGGTGAGCAGTTGTCTGATGATACGCCGTCGGCCGGCGCCGAGCGCTGCGCGAATCGCGATCTCTTTCTGTCGTGAAGTCGCGCGTGCGAGCAACAGGTTCGCGATGTTCGCGCAGGCGATTAGCAGAACGAATGCGACCGTCGCAAGCAACACAAACAGCGGTTTGCGGATGGCGCCGACCATCTGCTGGTGCAGCGGAACAACGTTGACGCTGAAGCCGATCGTTCCGAGCGGAAGTTGCTGTTGGATCGCGCGTAGTTCAGCCTCACCCTGGGCCACCGACACGCCGGGTTTCAAGCGGCCGATCGTGGCGAGGTTCAGGTTGCCCTGGCGTCCGCGTTGCTCGTCCGTAATCGCGAGCGGCATCCACACGTCGTTCTGCAAGGCGAACTGAAGACCGGGAATCATGTTCGCGCCGCCGGGAAACTGAAAACCTTCCGGCATCACGCCGACGATCTGCGCGTTCTGACCGGTGAGCGTGATCGTCTTCCCAAGCACGTCTTTGTCGCCGCCAAAGTGTCGCTGCCACAGACTGTGGCTGATGATCGCTACCGGCGCGCGATTCGGCATGTCTTCTTCCGCCGTGAACGCGCGGCCCAACATTGGACCAGCACCGACAGCGTCAAAGAAATCCGCTGTCACTCGTGCGCCACGCAACAACTCCGGATCGCCGCTTCCCGTCGACTGCCACGCCCACGAACGAAACGCGGCCATACGTTCAAACGTCTTCGATTCCGTTTTGAGTGCTTCGAAGTTGGGCGCGGAGTTCGGCAGTCTGTCGGCCTGCAACTTCGCCAGCGCGCCCCAGACCATCACGACTCGATCCGGATCTCTTAACGGTAAGGGCCGCAGCAACGTCGCATTCACGACGCTGAAGATCGCAGTGTTCGCGCCGATTCCGAGCGCCAGCGTCAACACCGCGACCAACGAAAAACCCGGCCGTTTCACCAACGCGCGAGCGGCATAACGGAGTTCTTTGAACATGGATGCTCCTTATTCGTATCGCAGCGCGACGAGCGGATCGATCTTCGTCGCGCGCCGCGCAGGCAGGTAACAAGCGATCGATGCGACCAGTACCAGCAACGTCGAAACGATGACGAACGTCGTCACGTCGTAACCACTGACGCCAATCAACAGCGACGAGAGCGCACGCGCGAGTCCAAGCGACAGCAACAGTCCGATCGCGACGCCAATCAACGCCAATCGCATTCCCTGCACCGTAATCATCTTCAACACGTCCGCGCGGTTCGCCCCGAGCGCCATTCGTATCCCAACCTCGCGCGTGCGTTGCGAGACGACGTAAGCCATCACGCTGTAGAGTCCGACCGCGCTCAACAGGATCGCGAGCACGCCAAACGCGAGCGAAAACGATGCCGCCATGTTCGGCGCCCACAGCGCGTACGTCAGGTGCTCCGTCATCGTCTTGACCGACGAAACCGGAACGCTGCGATCGATTTTCTGCACTTCGTTGCGCAGCGAAGCGGCAACCCCGCGCGGATCGACATTCGTGCGCAGCACCAGCGCCATGCTGGCCGGACGTCGCTGCGTCATCGGGTAATAGAAGAAGGGCTTGGGATCTTCAGCGAGCGTGTTGTACTTGCCCGTTTTTACGACACCGACGACTTGCAGCGCGTCGCGACTTTCGGCGCCGATGAAAATGCGCTTGCCGATCGCGCTCTCACCCGGCCACAGCATGTTCGCCATCTGTTGATTGACGATTACGACGCGTTGCGCGTTGGCATGGTCCCGATCGTCAAAGTCGCGGCCGTCCAGAATGGGAATCTGCATCGCACGGAAATACCCGGCGCTAATCACGGTCGTCATGATCGTGCGTCCGGCGCTCCCTCGCGCCAGCGTCTCACCTTCTTTCAGGATTGGACCATTGGAATTGGAACTGTCGCCCAACGGCAACAGACGTGACGCACCCACCGCTTCCACACCCGGCATGCTCGACGCGCGCTCGATCACCTGGCGAAACAGGTTTCGCGAACGCTCAGTGTCGTAACCAACCAACTCCGGATCGAGGACCGCAATCAACGCTTCTTTCGTTCCGAAGCCGGGATCCATCGTTTGCGCCTGGCGAAAACTCTTAATGAACAGTCCGCCGCAAACCAGCACTGCGAGCGACAAAGCGACCTGGACCACCACGAGCGTCGGCCGCAACGAGAAGCGGCGCCCCTTCCCCCGTTCGTTCGAAGTGAGATCGCCTTTCAGAATCGGAACGACTTCGGGATTCGACGAGTGCAACGCGGGTGCGAGTCCGAAGATCAGTCCGGTGGCGATCGAGATCGCGAGTGTGAAAACAAGCGCGCGCGAATCGAGCGCGAAAAAGTTTTCGACGACGTTGTATTGCAACACCGGCACGAAACCTTCCATCAGGTCCGTTACCCAAAACGCGAGCAGCAAACCTAACCCGCCACCGAGCAGCGACAGCAGCAAACTCTCCGTCAATAATTGTCGAACCAGACGCACGCGGCTGGCGCCCAGTGCGAGACGAATGCCGATCTCTTTCCGGCGGGCGGCAGCACGCGCGAGCATGAGGTTCGCAACGTTCGCGCAAGCGATCAGCAGGATGAGACCGACGATGGCCATCGCGATCGCACCGGCACTCTTCATCACGCCCGCGACCTCTTCCCAACGTCCGTCGACTTCCGTCTCGACCTTCGCCGACGTCGTGCTGGCGCGGTCGTTCGGATATGCCTGGTTCAGTCGCGCAGCGATCGCCTGCATCTCCGCGGTCGCCTGGTCCAACGTCACGCCCGGCTTCAAACGCGCGAGCACATTCATCCAATGACTGCCGCGATCCGTGAGCAACCCGGGGGATCGTCTGAGCTCTTCAACCATCGCCATCGGCGCCCAGAAATCCATCGACAGCGCAAACTTCGAACCGGTGAACGACTTGGGAGTGACGCCAATCACCTCGTAAGCGCGATTGCTGAGTCGGACTCTCTTGCCGACGATGTTTGGATCGGAGCCGAAACGACGTTGCCAAAGACTATGACTCATGACGATCACCGGATGAGCTCCGGCGACGTTGTCTTCTTCGGGCAGGAACACACGGCCCATGATCGGTTTGATCCGGACCACGTCGAAGTAGGAACCACTCACTGCCTGTCCCCAGATCACGTCGCTTTGAGAGTCGGAATCGAGCGCGACCTGCAACATGTCTTCCGCGGTCATCGCTTCGAAGACTGTCGCTTGATTGCGGTAGTCGACGAAGTCCGGGTAGGAGACTTCGTCGCCGATGCCGCGGTCTTCGCTCACCTCGACCGGACGCACGAGTTGATGCGCGTCGGGCGCCGGCAACTCCCGTAGTATGAACGCGCTGACGCCGCTAAAGATCGCGGCGTTCGCGCCGATGCCGAGTGCGAGCGTCATCACAGCGACAGCAGTGACGGCCGGGTTCTTGACCAGCATCCGTATGCCGAAGCGAATGTCCTGGAATAGTGTTTCCATTTTCTAAAAAATCCTTCTTCCCGCCGACCTCTCGCAGCACGCTATCAACGTTTACCCAATCTGCCTGCTAAACGATTGCGGGAGTCATTCGTGTCTGAGTGCGGCCAGCGGATCGATCTTCGTCGCGCGCCGCGCGGGAATGTAGCAAGCCGCCAAAGCGACGAACGTCAAGACGATCGTCACCGCGATGAACGTCGGGAGATCGGTGGGTGTGACACCAAACAACAACCCGCCGAGCAGGCGCGTCAACGCAAACGCGCCCGCGATGCCGATCAGTTCGCCGGCGATCACGAAAGTCATGCCCTGTCGCAATACCAACTGCATAACGTCCTTTACCTGCGCGCCGAGCGCGACGCGTATGCCGAGTTCGTGCGTGCGCTGCGCAACGGAATACGAGATCACGCCGTATAAGCCGGCCGCCGCGAGCAGCAGCGCAACGCCGGCAAAAACAGAAAGCACGAGCGACGTGAAGCGTTGCTGCCGGATCGAGTTTGCGATGACGCGGTCGAGTGTCGTGACTCGCTGAAGCGGCAATTCACTGTCGATCGCGAGCACCTTTCCGCGAATCGCCGGAACGAGCGATGACGGATCCCCTGACGACCGTACGATCAGCGTCATGAACTGGTTCGGCGCTTGTGCAAATGGTTCGTACGTATGCGGTTTTGTCTGTTTCGTGAGTCCGTTTTGTTTGACGTCGCCGACGATGCCGACGATCTCGCGATAAGCTTCGGGTCCGGTGTTCACGTTGATCCTTCGGCCAATCGCATCGCCATCCGGAAAGTAACGTTGGGCCAACGTTTGACTAATGATTGCGACGCGCCGACCATCCTGGGTGTCGCGGTCGGTGAACGTCCGGCCCGCGATGAGTGGAATGCCCATCGCTTTGAAGTAACCAGGCGAGACGGCGGAGTAGTTCGTCTGCGGAAGATCGTTCTCTTTCGGGCGCGCATAGCCTTCGAAGTAAAACGCGGTCGGCAGGTCGTGGACGATTGGCAGGATTCGCGCGATGCCCGTGGCTTCGACGCTGGGTAACGTCGAGACCTGTTGGACCAGTTCAGTGCTTACGCGGGCGATCTGTGCCGGCTCAGCGTATTTCTTCTGCGGCAACTGAAGCGTCACGGCAAGTGTGTTGTGAACGTCAAAACCCGGATCGACACGGCTGAGACGCCACACGGTGCGCACCAGCAGGCCACCGACGACGAGCAGCATCAACGCCAACGCGACTTCACTTGCGATCAGCACGTTACCAATGCGCTGCTGCCGCACGCTGCGACTGCGTTGATGTCCGGCATATTTTACGCCGACGTCGAACCTTAGTGTTTGCAGAGCGGGCGCGAGTCCGAAGAGGCCCGCGGTCAAGAGCGTGATGCCGAAAGTGAACAGCAGCGCGCGGTTATCGATCGTTACATTGGCGATTCGCGGCAGGTCCGCGGGTGCGGCAGCCACCAACCCGCGCAGCGCCCAGGTCGCGAGCGGCCACGCCGCTGCCGCGCCGAGCAGTGCAAGCAGCAGGCTCTCCGTCGCTAACTGCCGCACGATGGCCCAACGACTTGCGCCGAGCGCTGCCCGCAGTGCCATCTCTTTCTGCCGCGTCGTCGCGCGGGCGAGCAAAAGGTTCGTTACATTCGCGCAGGCAATCAGCAGCACGAGAGCAACGGCGCCGAACAGTACCCAGAGAATTGTTTTCACGTCGCCGACGACGAAATCGAGCAGCGGCTTGACGTTGATGGTCCAACCAGCGTTCGCTTCCGGATGTTCCTGCGCGAGCCGCGCGGCGATCGCGCTCATCTCCGCCTGGGCTTGCGCCACTGACGCTTCCGGCTTTAGTCGGGCAATCGCATCGATGTAGCGCGCCTGGTAGAGCGTCTTCTCGTTATCTTTGAAGGCGATCGGCGTCCATAGTTCTCGTTCCCGTTGGTCAGGCATACGAAACGAAGCAGACATGACGCCGACGATCGTGAAGTCTTCACCGTCGAGCTTCAACGACTTGCCTAGGACGTCGCGCGAACCGCCGAAGCGTCGGCGCCACAGCCCTTCGCTGATGATCACGACCTTCTCACTTCCCGGTCGATCTTCTTCGGCAACAAAATCCCGGCCCCAGACCGGTTGCACTCCGAGCAGTGTGAATAAACCAGAGGAAACACGCCCAGCGAGCAACCGTTCCGGGTTTCCGTCGCCGGTGAGGTTGAAAGAGACGGTTCGATAAGCAGCAACGCTCGAAAACGTCGTGCTCTGCCGTTGCCATTCAAGAAAGTTGCCTGGCGAGATCTGCGCGTCAGGCTGCGCAACGTTGCTCATGACGTTCGACTGACGCAACGACACCAGACGATCGGACTCGGGATATGGCAGCGGCGCCAGCAACACACCATGGACCACGCTGAAGATCGCAGTGTTCGCGCCGATGCCGAGCGCCAGCGTGATCACCGCGACCGCAGTGAATCCCGGATGCCGCAGCAATGCACGCAACGCGTACCGGATATCTTTGAATAGACTATCCATAACTAGTCCGTGTTACTTCCGACTTCGGGTACCTGGTGCTTTGCGCTTAGTACTTTGTTCGCTTGATTAACGTTCGCGTTTGCGTTGGCGTTCCGAATGCAAACAAAGCACAAAGAACCAGGCACCAAACTCAGCTTACGCAGACGCCTGCACGTTGATCGTGACCTTCACTTTGCGGCCAATGAGGCCGCGTCCGTAATTGATCCCCAGATCGAAACGATCGAGCTCCGTCGTTGCGCTGTAGTAAACAAACTCTTCTCCGCGCGGCGAACGGCTGCGGTCCATCTCGTTGACCGCGAGCGCAATCGTCCTGCTCTTGCCTTTGCAGGTCAGGTTGCCTTCGAGATCGAGCGAGTCGCGGTCCTTTCCGCGCGCCACTTTTGTGCTGCGAAACTCGATGTCAGGAAACTTGTCGGCGTCGAGAAAATCCGCCGACCGCAAATGGGCGTCACGACGCTTGTTTCCCGTGTCGATGCTGCGCGCGTCGATCTTCGCGAGCACGGACGAACCGCCGATGTCCGTTTCGTCCAACACGATCGAACCCTCGATCGTGCGAAAGCGTCCGCGCACCGTGTACCAAAGATTCCTGACGCTGAACTCAACCGTCGTGTACGCCGGGTCGAAACGCCAAACCGCGTTGCGAATGGCGCTGGTCTTCTGTGTTTGCATAGGGCCTCACTCGTATCGTAATGCCGTCAGCGGATCGACTTTCGTCGCGCGCCGCGCGGGCAGATAACAGGCCAACAGCGAAACTGCTGTCAGGAGCAACGCAATCACAGCAAAAGTGAACGGATCGGTGGCACTGACGCCATAGAGTTGCTGAGTGTCGATCAGCCGCGTGGCAACGAGCGCCGCGAGCAGTCCGATCGCCACGCCCATCAGCGTCAGTGCGAATCCCTGCTTGAGAACCAGTTTGAGCACGTCACCCGGTTGCGCGCCGAGCGCCATGCGAATGCCGACTTCGCGCGTGCGATGGCTCACCATCCACGCCATCACGCCGTACAGGCCGATGCTCGCCAGCAACAATGCGACGACACCGAAGATCGAGATCAACGTCGACGCCAGACGCGTCGCTGCAAGCGTGTCGTCGATCTGCGTCGACATCGAAGAAATGTCCTTCGCGGGAATCGCCGGATCGACGGAGAGCAGTTCCGCGCGCACTGTGGGAATCAGATCTTCAGCCGGTCCACGCGTGCGAATCACGACGTTCGTGTAACTGTCGTAACGATTGCGCTGCAACGCCGGGAGATCGAAATGCGGCAACGGAGTTTCGGTCAGATCGTGATGCTTGACGTCGCGTGTGATGCCGACAATCTCCAACGGCGGGCCGTTTGTTTTCAACGTCAACTTCTGACCGAGCGCGTTCTCGCCGGGAAAGAGTCGTTGGGCCAACGCTTCGTTGATGACGACGACGCCGGGCGAGCCCTCGCGATCCTGATCGGTGAAGCCACGTCCCTGGGCCATCTCGATGCCCATCGTCTCGTGATAATTCGGTCCGACGACGTTCGAGTCGAACGCCATTTGTTCGTTCGGGAGCGGCTGTCGTCCCTGAACGAAAATGCTGCTCATGGAGCG
>DASTOZ010000679.1:0-6929 GCA_035762365.1 Pyrinomonadaceae bacterium
GATTAAGGTCGGCGCATTGGAATCATCCTTCTCGCTCGACAAACTCGGTTTGGATATGAATCTGGACGCGGCGCTGCGCGCGATCTTCCTGTCCGACTTCGAGATCGGGTTTGCGCGCGCACAAGAGCTGCAAAACGAACCACTGCGGGCGCGTGCGTTAGTCGAGTTTGTGGCGGTCTATCTGAACAAACTCGAGAAAGACGCCTCGCAAACAAAACCGCGCGCCGACAAACCGTAGCGCGCTCGTGCGCCATCGTCTTCACTGTCTAGCTATTGCCGCGCCACCACCGCGCAGCACGTACTTTTGCACTTTGCCGGTCGCAGTCTTGGGCAGCTCCGGAACGAACGTGACGCCATGTGGCGCTTTGAAATGCGCCAACCGTTCACGCGCAAACTCGCGCAGCTCATCTTCAGTAGCTACAGCGCCCATCTTCAGCACGACAAACGCGTGCGGCGCCTCACCCCAACGCTCGTGCGGTAGCCCGACGATCGCTACCTCCTGCACCGACGGATGACGCAACAGCACGCCTTCCACCTCGACGGACGAAATATTCTCGCCGCCACTGATAATCACGTCTTTCAGTCGATCGCGAATCTCTGCATATCCACTCTCGTGCACCACGGCCGCATCGCCGGTGTGAAACCAGCCGTCTTTGATGACTCGCGACGTCGCTTCAGGATCGTTGTAATAACCTTTCATCACTGCATTGCCGCGCACGACGATCTCGCCGAGCGTCTGGCCATCGCGTGGCACTTCATTTCCTTCTTCGTCGACGACGCGAAGTTCCCCCGAGGTCAACAACTCAACTCCCTGACACGCCTTCACGACCGACCTTTCCGCGCACGACAGGCCTTCGTACTCCGGGCGTGATTCGCAGATCGTAATGAACGGCGACGTCTCCGTGAGTCCGTATGCTTGCGTGATCTCCCAACCCAACTCGCCCTCAACTCGCTCGATCGTGGCGGCGGCAGGCGGCGCGCCCGCGGTTAGGATGCGCACGCCGCGTCGCGCTTCACGTCTCAGCTCTTCCGGTCCATTGGCGATGCTAATCAAAACCGTGGGCGCGGCGCACAGCATCGTGACTGATTCCCGATCGATCGTTTCGAAAACAGTTGCAGGTTCGACCTTTCGCAAGCAGATGTGCGTGCCACCGGCGGCAGTGACGGTCCACACGAACGTCCAGCCGTTCGCATGAAACATCGGCAACGTCCAGAGATAACGATCGGCCATCGTCATCGGATGATGAATCAGCGTGCCGACGACGTTGATGTACGCGTTGCGATGCGTGATCATCACGCCTTTAGGTCTCGAGGTCGTGCCGCTGGTGTAGTTGATTGTCAGCAGATCCGTTTCTTCGATTTGCGCGGGCGGCATCGCGCCGTTCACGCTCGCGCCGGCAAGGAGCGTCTCGTAGTCGAGCCAACCCGCTCGTGCGCCTTCCAGTGCAACGAACGATGCAACGTCCGGCAACTGTGAACGAATACTCTCGATCGAATCCAGGTAATCGGAGTGAGCGCAAACGACGCGCGCGCCGCTGTGATTGATCAGATATATGAAATCGTCCGCGATGAGCCGGTAGTTGAGCGGCACAAGCACCGCGCCGAGTTGTGGCACGGCATAAAACGACTCCAGCATTGCGTGCGTGTTCGGGGCGACGTACGCGACGCGATCGCCTTGCTTCACGCCCAAGGCACGTAACGCAGTGGACCACCGGTCACAGCGCTCGAAGAATTCCGCATACGTCAGATGAAGGTCGCCGTCCACGACTGCTTCGCGATCTGCATACAATTTACGGGTGCGGCGGGCAAATTCCAGTGGTGTTAACGGAAGCTCCATGTGTTTTATCCCATTTTGTCGGAGGTTTGAAAAGATTTGACGCAGAATCGTTTTCGGCGGTGTTACTCCTCTGGACGAAGAAAAACCCGACCGTCCGGTTAACACTTACGCTACTTGAAACGTTAACAGATTGAGTAGAAGCGAATCCATCGGACCGAGGGTCTGAAACAACAAAGGGTCAATCGTAATGCTGAACGTACAAAGCAAAAATATAGGCAACGTCTCCCTGTTGAATCTCGATGGCAATGTCGTGGTCGGTGAAACCGATAACTTGCGTGATGTGGTGCAAGCGCTGCCGTCGGCAGACTCCGTCGTGCTGGATCTGTCGGGTGTTTCGCTGGTGGACGCGCATGGGCTCGGCATGTTGCTGCAATTGCGTGAACAGGCGCAAGCCAGAGACATGCGATTCGAGCTGATGAACGTCAGCAACCAGCTTCGCGAGCTGTTCCGAATCACGCGACTCGACACCGTATTTCAGATCAGGCCCGCGTACGGCTTCTTCCTGCTCCCCGCCCCGGCACGTTCGCGCGTCGCCGCGTAATGATTAAGTGAAGCTCTGGCCTGTGATCAGTGTCGATCTGGTAGAAGACACTGAGGTCTACACTGCATCTTTCAAGACGAGAAATGCCGCGGCAATGTCGCGGCATTTCTTTGTCCGTGCATCCTCGAGGCCTGGATGAATGCTCAAAAGTCCAGCTACTGCTCTCATGCGTTAAGGCCCTCAATAGTTTGAATAGACCAACGACGCCGCGCGCCGACGCTCGTTATCAAGAATACATCCGTAATCTGGATAACACCGGTGATCAGGTGATCGCGGGTTTCAGGGATCTAACCACGAAAGATGAGAATGCCGCAATATCTCTCGTGGACCAGATACGCACATCAGACTTGCGAACTTTCGCGCTCATCGGAATCCTCTCGGGTCTAAATGATCTAATCGCGAAGAATGAAGATTAGGAGTGCGTTGGACGATGCTAATTGCGAAGAGAGTCACACGCATACCTTGGTTGGCTGGCGCGCTGATCTTCACGCTGAGCGGCGTTAATCTATTACTGATCAAACAGAACTTCAGCCTGAGAAAAGCAACTGAGTGCAGGTGGCAGGATCGAGGTACTCGTTTCGCTGTTCCAAAGAACCCGGCTCCCTACAAACGTTGACAGCGTTCGTGCGGAGCGCTAGACTCACCGCCCTCTACACTAATCGCCAGCATCGTCAGAGTCTCACTCTTTGTCTCTGAAACCGATCTGGTTCATATCCGCTTTCCTAATCATGATTATGAAAAATCGAGCAAGCGACAAATCTGATCAAAAACCGGCTCAACCTAAACCAGTGTGTCAACCGAAACGCACTCCCATGGCGCCGCCGGTTTACCGTCCCCAACCGACGCCCCGTGTATTGCAGCGCAAGCAGGCCGGCGGCGCCACCCCAAAGCCACAGATCTCTGGTCCAACTCCCCGCGTCGCGCAACCGAAGACGATCGCAAGAACCGTCGTCGCGTCACCGGTGAGCACGCGGCGACCGGCTCCAGGACCACCAGCAGTCATTCAACGGATGCAAGACGAGCGCCCGAGACGTAACAGCGTCAATTACGACTTCAATTACTCTGCGAAAGCGCCCTCGGATCTGCAGAACCTGTCGGAATTCGTACGCCTCGCCAAAGCGAATATTGCCGCTCTGAAAAGAGGAGTGACCTTGCAGCCGGAGCGCAACTTACCTCTCGACGTAAGAAGCGAGTCAACCAAGGCCTACATCAGGGCAAAAGCAATGCGTATCACGGTCGGCGAAGGATCGTCGGGAGGAAACCAGCACGGAGAAGTCTCGGCACTCAATGTTGCCGAGTGGAGATCGTCTATCCAGGGTTACCAGTATTACTTTGTGTGTGAAGGAGGCAAGCCAAGCTGTTTCCTCTGCACAGCGATAGCGAGCCTCCTGAAGATCGCCGTCGCCGCGACCGACGAGACCACTTATGGCGACTACGTTTCCCCCGCCTGCCTGCAAACCGACAACGACCTCTGGAAGAGCTTCATCGGCGACGACGCACATGCACTCTGGTCATCTTTCGGAGAAACGAGGAAAGGCAGGCTGAGGACGAACCTCGGCTGGGTCCACAACCTCGGCCTGTACTGGCAGGGATGATGAACTCAAGTTGTGGTCCATGCCGGCTTTTTCCGTCACGAGCTGGCCGTCGTTGATCAAGACATACTGGTAGCCCATGACCTTTGGCCCAACTGCGTCGCTGAGGCTTTTATTGAAGGCAGTTTTGTCGAGCGCGAACGTTTTGGCATCCAGGCCTTGAGGTCCCCGCTCGACTTGCGCCATCGATGTTGGCACGGCTGAGAGCAGGATCGCGCCGATCACCAGTATTGGTGAATATTTTGTGAGCTTCATGAGTCGATGCCGATTTTTCTGTGGCGCTAGCAAGGAACGTGGCTAAGTCACGCTGGGGTCAACTTGCGAAAAAAGTCGAGAGTGAGGTCTTTCCTTCTTGCTTCGATTGACCGACTGACGTTAAAACTCTCCAGTGGCAGAATTCTCCCCCGGCGCTACTGTTGCCCATTATCGCATCATCTCTAAACTCGGTGCGGGCGGTATGGGCGAAGTGTACCGAGCTCAGGACTCGGAACTGGGACGTTCCGTTGCGCTGAAGTTCCTCCCCGAAGAATTCGCCTCTCATCAAAATCGCGTCAGGCGTTTCATTCAGGAAGCGAAAACAGCTTCCGCGCTCAACCATCCGAACATTCTTACGGTTTATGAAATCGGTCGTGCCGACGACACGATCTTCATCGCGACGGAGTTCGTGGACGGATTGACGTTGCGACAACGCTTGCGAGTGAAACCGCTGACGCTGCTCGAAGTTCTCGACATCGCATCGCAAGTCGCGTCGGCGCTTGTTGCCGCACATGCCGCCGGGATAGTTCACCGCGACATCAAACCGGAAAACATCATGGTGCGCGGAGACGGCATCGTGAAGGTGCTGGACTTCGGCCTCGCCAAACTTACCGAACGAGAAGATTCATCAAGCGGTTCGGAAGCGACGACGATGGCGATCGTCAACACCGAACCCGGCACCGTGCTGGGAACCGCGGCTTATATGTCACCGGAACAAGCGCTTGGACGCGACGTCGATACACGCTCTGACGTGTGGAGTCTTGGCGTGGTGCTCTACGAGATGCTCACGAGACACGCTCCGTTCGAGGGCGCTTCGAAGAGTCACGTTATAGTGGCGATCACCGACCGTGAGCCGACTCCGGTAACACAGTTTACGCCTGATGTGCCTGAACCGCTCGAATGGATCATCGCCGAAGCGTTGACGAAAGATCGCGACGAGCGCTGTCAAACCGCGAAAGAGTTGCTCGGTAAGCTGAGACGATTGAAACAGCGGATCGAGTCAGGCGCGTTGCCGACGTCGCCTTCGGATCTCGATCGTTCAGCATCTGCACATTCATCCCCGGCGCTTTCGTTTCCGGCAATGCCTTCAAACGCACCCAGACGAGCAACGGTCGCCGAAGGCGCTGATACCAGCCTGGGACAAGTTGCGACGACGCGCGCAATCTCAACCGTTGAACCGAAGGCCGGCTGGTTAACGCGCAACAAGAAGATTGCCGGAGCCGCTGCCGTACTCATGTTGGTCATCGTTGCCGCCATTGGCTTCGGCGTGTACACGTTGCTCATACAACCGAAACAGTTTGGTCCAGCAAAGTTGATCGCGTTGACGACGGGTGGGAAGCTCAGTGGCGAGGACATCAACGGGCAGGTGACTATTTCTCCCGATGGGAAATACGTCGTCTGCGCCGCCAACGATCCGACGCAACAGGCCAGCCTCTGGATCCGCCACATATCCACGAACAGCCTCGTTCGACTCGCGCCTCCCGAGAAGGGCGGTTATCTCGGCACGACGTTCTCGCCCGACGGCGAGCTCATTTATTACGTCGCCACACTCGAGCGAAACGGATTCGTTCCGACGTTGTATCGCATCGGGCTCCTCGGCGGATCTCCCACGAAGGTGCTGGATCGTGTTTTTAGTCCTGTCGGGTTTTCTCAAGACGGCAAGCGATATGCTTTCGTGCGCAGGAACCAGGAAGACATGTCGCTGATGATCGCCAACACCGATGGCAGTGGCGAACCGACGGCCATCGCGGTCGCTAAAGCGCCGAATGGTTTTTCACTTTCCGGACCATCATGGTCCGTCGATGGAAAGCGAATCGCGTGTGGGATGTTGAATGGCGAGGGCGGATACTCGACCGTTGTCGAAGTACCGGTCGACGGCGGTGATCCGGCGCCTGTCGATCTCGCAAAATGGGCCAGCATCGGGCGAGTGGTTTGGCTCCCCGACATGAGCGGCCTGGTGATCGCCGCTCAACCTGAGTCGTCTTCAATCGGCACGCAGATCTGGTTTGTTCCGTACAAGAACGGCGCGGCGCGCAGGATCACCAACGACCTGAACGGTTACGGTGACGTCAGTCTTGGCGTAACCGCGGACTCGCAGACAATCGCAACGATCCAACAGATCAACGTCAGCGGCATCTGGGTAACGAACGGCAACGAAGACGAAAGTCAGGCGCGACAGATTCTCAAGACGAATCTTCCGGAGACTGTCGCGTGGACGCCGGACGGAAGAATCGTCTACGCGAGTCGCACGGGAGAGAACTGGGACATTTGGATAGCCAATCGCCTCGGAACGGAAGCCAGGCAATTGACAATCGATACGTACGTCGATCAGCAACCATCAGTTTGTCCCGATGGCCGTTACATTGTGTTCCAGTCAAATCGATCGGGCGGGCGAAACATCTGGCGGATGGATGCCGACGGCGCCAACCCGAAGCAACTAACAACGGGCACTTACGTGGATTCGGCTCCCGTCTGCTCTCCTGATGGGAGCTCTGTGGTCTTCATGTCAGAGCGTTCAGGCAAGTCGAGCGTTTGGAAAGTCGGAATCGACGGCGGCGCTCCGCAGCAGTTGACGAATCGTGTTTCTCAAACACCGACAATCTCGCCAGACGGCAAATCAATCGCATACTTTTACACAGACGAACAAGCAAACAATCAACCCAGGCTCTCGGTGATTCCTTTCGAAGGTGGCGAGCCGGTAAAG
>DASTOZ010000680.1:0-4041 GCA_035762365.1 Pyrinomonadaceae bacterium
GCTCTGACAAAGAACAGAAAACTAAGCACTAAGCACCAAAACAATGGGTCTCGGCGAGAACTTTTCTCGCGTAATCATATAAACCCAGTTCTCTCTCAACCAAGCACTCTCAACCATAAGGAGCTAAGTCGATGCCAGAAAGCACACAACACAAACTGGATCGGATACGTCCTCCGCGGGTGCAGATCACCTACGATGTGGAGACTCGAGGTTCTTTCATCAAGATGGAACTTCCCTTCGTCGTCGGGATCCTGGCCGACCTTTCCGGAAACGTACCCGATCCCAACCCAGCCCCCATGCGCGACCGCAAATACGTCGAGATCGATCGCGACAACTTCAACGACGTCATGAAAAAGATCGGCCCAAAGATCGCCTCCAACGGCAAGAATCTCGCATTCGAAACCATTGACGACTTCAGTCCGATAAAAGTGCTGAAAAAGCTCCCCGCCAACGAGCAATACACAAAACGCACTCAACTCTCGGACATGGCCGCGAAGCTCGACGGTAACGTCAGGCTGCAGCAAAACCTTCTCGCAGCTCTTAAGGATGACACAAAGCGCGACGATCTGAAGAAGACGATGACCGACCTCAAAAACCACGCGCCGAAGATCGAAACCAGCGCGACCGAGGCTGCCAAGTCTGAGACTGCCAAGTCTGAGACCGGCAAGCCCGAAGAGTCAACGGAAGGTCCAAAGGATGAAGGAGGTAAGAGCTAATGAGCGCAACTGCCCCCCAAAGTGAACTGCAACAGAAACTGGATCTCTTTCACGCCAGCCTCGGCGGTACAAAACTCGTTCGCGACCCGTCGCAAACCGAGCCGATCGCCGACGCAGTCCTGGCCTTCATCGAGGCTTACGAGAAGGGTGAAATCAAGCTTGATGGGGACGTCGATATGGTTGGCGCAATCAACAAGCGCATCGCAGCGCTCGACGAGGAAGTCAACCAGGGACTCAACGAAGTGATGCACGAGAAGGAGTTTTGCAGACTCGAACGGTCGTGGCGCGGACTTCACTACCTGGTCCAACGTGCCGAAACAGGCACGATGTTGAAACTCCGTCTCCTGAACGCCACGAAGGACGAGATCCAGAAAGATCTCGAACGCGCCGTGGAGTTCGATCAGAGCGTCCAGTTCAAGAAGATTTACGAGGAAGAGTACGGGACGTTCGGCGGCAGTCCTTACAGCGTGCTGGTCGGCGACTTCGAGTTTGGCCGCAGTCCGCAGGACATCAGTTGGCTGGAGAAGATGTCGAACGTCGCGGCAGCCGCGCACGCTCCATTCATCGCCGCGGCACATCCGCAGATGTTTGACCTCGACAGCTTTGACGACCTCGGCAATCCTCGCGACCTCGCCAAGATCTTCGAAAGCACCGAGCTCGTGAAGTGGCGATCCTTCCGCGACAGCGAAGACTCACGTTACGTCGCGCTTTGTTTGCCTCACTTCCTCCTCCGCTCTCCGTACGGCAAGGACATGCGTCCGGATAATAAAGGCGAGGACAAGAAGGAGAAGATCACCGGCCGTATTCCAGCGGATGAAGTCGATTTCCAGGAAGAGGTCGACGGTCAACCGAAGAATTACTGCTGGGGTAACGCCGCGTACGCGTTGGCCGAACGCATCACGAACGCGTTTGCGCTCTACAGGTGGACGGCGGCCATTCGCGGCGTCGAAGGTGGCGGACTTGTCGAAGGACTTCCGGCCGTCAACTTCAGGACCGAAGAAGGCGACACCGTGTTGAAGTGCCCGACGGAAGTGGCGATCACCGATCGACGCGAGAAGGAGCTGAACGATCTTGGTTTCATCACGTTGGTCCATCGCAAGAACAACGATTCCGCGGCGTTCTTCGGCGGCCAAACGGCGCAGAAACCGAAGGTCTACGGCGACCCGCAAGCGACGGCGAATGCGCGTTTGTCGAGTCAACTTCCCTACGTCATGGCTGCGTCGCGTTTCGCGCACTACATCAAGGCGATGATGCGCGACAAAGTCGGCAGCTTCATGACCAAGGAAAACGTGGCCGACTACTTGAACAAGTGGATCGCGGACTACGTGCTGCTCGACGATCGCGCGTCGCAAGCGTCGAAGGCCTCGTACCCTCTGCGCGAAGCACGGATCGACGTCGAAGACGTCCCGGGCAAGCCTGGTGTGTACAAGGCCGTCGTCTACTTGCGCCCGCACTTCCAGCTTGATGAGCTCACGGCTTCGATTCGTCTCGTCGCCGAACTGCCGCCGCCGGCGGCTGCCTAAACCCCATCTGACTTTTAGGAGGACATATGGACGTATTGTTAATGAAGATGACTCCGGACATCCCCGGAACCAGCACACTGGACCAGTACGCAAAGCAAATCGAACTCTTGTCGTTCAGTCATGGTGTGGCGATGCAGATCACCGGCGATATAAGCAACACGGAAAGAACGTCGGGTAAGCCGAACCACCAGGACTTCACTATCACCAAGTATCTCGATCAGTCGTCACCCAAGCTCAACGAAGCTTGCTGCAAGGGCGACAACTTCACGAGCGTCGAAGTGGTGGTGGCCCGTAATGACAAGGGCGCGGTCTTGCCGTTGATCAAGTACACGCTGAAGAACGTCGTGCTCTCTTCGGTGTCGATCGGCGGTGGCGGCGGCGACAAGCCCGTCGAGACTGTGACACTCAACTACAACCACATCACGTGGGACTTCCACACTCAGAAGGCAGAGGGCGCGGAAGCCGGTCACGTCGACACGAAGTGGGACCTGGCCAAGAACAAGAACGCGTAAGCGTTTCAGGTCATGGCTGATCCTAAACCGATTGCGGGTGCGCGAGCGCTGCTCTTCGACCGGCTGGTCGATGTTCCCCCTGAAATGGAACATCAGGAGCAGCACTTGCTCATCCTTGACCACGACCATTTGAAAGCCTCGGTGCGACGCGAATTGGGGCGGCTGCTGAACACGCGCTGCTCCATTCCGTTGCACCGCATCGCCGAGGAAGAGCGGTCTGTCGTCAACTACGGCATTCCCGATTTCTCGTCGCTTTCCCCCCACAACGCCGACGATCATGCACTGATCGCTTCGATTGTGGGACAGACGATTGCCGCATTTGAACCACGCCTGCGTCATGTTCGCGTCGAAGTTGGACCAGCCTCAGGCGCGGAGTCGGCGTTGTGGCTGGTTGTAATGGCGGAACTGGTCGTCGGCCTTTTCACCGAACCGGTTTCGTTTCCCGTAACGTTGAACAGCAAGAGTGGAACGGCGGAAATGCATGATAGCCAATAGCCACGAAGAACTCTTGAAGTACTACAAGTCGGAGCTGACTTACTTGCGCCGGATGGGAGGCGTGTTTGCCGAGCGCTATCCGAAAGTCGCGAAACGCCTCGAGCTCGGACGCGACGAGTGCGCCGATCCGCACGTCGAACGGCTCATCGAAGCGTTCGCGTTTCTCACCGGACGGCTGCAACACGAGATCGACAGCGAGTTTCCCGACATCACCAGCGCGTTGCTCAACATCCTCTATCCCCAACTGACGAGCCCCATACCCTCGATGGCGATCGCGCAGTTCAACGTGGCCCAGGACCAGGGAAAGATGACGACGGGTTTCACGATCGATCGTCACACTCCGCTGTTCGCCGACGCAGCAAACGGAGTCCTCTGTCGTTTTCGCACCTGCTATCCCGTCACACTGTGGCCGCTGCAAGTCGCCCGTGCGGAGATCGAAAGCACGAGTCGCTGGCACTTTATCGATGCCGATAGCAAGGCAGTCACAGCGCTGCGGTTGAAACTGAAATGTTTGCCCGGCGGCAAGCTGAAAGAGTTGCCCGTCGATCGCCTGCGTTTCTATTTGAACGGCGATCGAATGTCGGTGAAGACGCTTTACGAGTTGCTGTTCTGCGACGTTCACGACGTTGTGCTCGAGATCCCCGGCGCTCCGCCCATCTACCTCGGCGCCGATTCGATCAAACCGGTCGGGCTGGAAGCTTACGACGACATGTTGCCGCACCCGCCCAACGTCCATCCGGGATACATGCTGCTGCTCGAGTACTTTGCGTTTCCGAAACAGTATCTCTTCTTCGA
>DASTOZ010000681.1:0-3055 GCA_035762365.1 Pyrinomonadaceae bacterium
ACGCGACATAATTTGCCGGCAGGCGGCTTCTTTGACGTGAGAGGCGTCAAGCTTCCGGTCGCCGTGAGCGCGTTTGCGGAAGAAATTTATCAAGCGCCGAAAAGTTGGACAGAGAAGGCGTATGTGAAGCTCATCCACTACAACAGGTTCCCCAAGGGCGGCCACTTCGCGGCATGGGAACAGCCGGAAATCTTAGTGGCTGAGCTGCGCGCATCGTTCAAGTCGTTGCGGTAATTGGTGAGGAGGGCACACTGCTAATAACGCTGGTGAAGTGAGCGCCACGCTTGTGATGACACTCGTTGCAGAGTGTTGGTCCATGCTTTGTGCAAGGCGAAACACTCACCTTCAAAAAAGGGGTTGTCACTGCGGTAGTTTTTACGAGGAAAGAATATGGCAAATAAAAAATATACAAGCTCGAAAGGCGCGTCTCTACTATCAGTCGTTGTCATTGTGTTGTGCGCAGTCACTGCTGCGGCGCAAAAGGCAACGGACAAATGTCGACCTCCGCCAGTGATCCCGCTCGCCAGTGAATCTCCGGCGAAGATCATCGTCGATCCTCCGCTGGCTGAGCCGCTCGCAGCCCGGGGAGTGGTGATTATCAACTACTGTGCTGAGAACCTGCGCTTTGTGCCGGTGTTCGGCGCAAACGCTCTTACGGTCTCGCCGCGAGTCGGACACATTCATGTGAGCGTGGACGATGCGTCCTGGGTGTGGGCCGATGCGAGTGGTAACCCAGTCATCCTGATGGGTCTTTCTCCCGGTCCGCACAAGGTGCTGATTGAATTAAAGGACACAAACCATCACACCCTCGACAGAGGCGTAGTCACATTTGTCATTCCAGAAAAGCCTGCGGTCGAAAAGGCGATCAGGTCCACCGAACCAGGTACTGCTCTTGAATTCAGGTCCGTGCGGTTGACTGCTGGAGACGAAATCCGCCCGTTCCCAAAAATCAATGTGCCGCAGGCAGCCATTGACAATCTTCGCCGCCGGATCGCCGACACGCAATGGCCGGAAAAGGAGACGGTCGCAGATTCATCGCAAGGCGTTCCGCTCGCGACGATTCAGCAGCTCGCCCGTTACTGGGCGAATGATTACGATTGGCGAAAAGCGGAAGCGAAACTAAATGCTCTACCGCAATTCGTCACAACTATCGATGGGCTCGACGTTCATTTCATCCACATCCGTTCTTCTGAGAAGAATGCGCTCCCGCTGGTCATCTCGCATGGTTGGCCAGGTTCAGTGCTCGAACAGATTAAGCTGATCGGCCCGCTGACTGACCCAGTCGCACACGGCGGCAAGGCTGAAGACGCGTTCGACGTCGTTATCCCGTCGATGCCGGGCTATGGTTTCTCGGGAAAGCCGACGAGCACCGGGTGGGGTCCTGAGCGCATGGGCCGAGCGTGGGCAGAGCTGATGAAGCGACTTGGTTACACTCGATACGTGGCCCAGGGTGGAGATTGGGGTGCGTTCGTCGTCGATCAAATGGGCTTGCAGTCTCCTGTTGGATTGCTCGCGATCCACACCAATATGCCTGCCACCGTCCCAGCCGACGTCGATAAGGCGCTCGGGATCGGCGCGCCCGCGCCAGCCGACCTATCAGCGGAGGAGAAGCGCGCCTACGAGCAACTCGCCTCGACATTCAAGCAAGTGGATTACGCCCGGATCATGGGGTCGCGCCCACAAACCTTGTATGGCATTGCGGATTCACCAGTCGGGCTCGCCGCCTGGCTTCTGGACCACAACGATGCGGACGCTCAACCTGCCGCCGCGGTCGTTGCCGGATTGCACCGCACTTCGAGCGCCACCGGCGAACTGACGCGTGACGAGATCCTCGACAACATCACCCTCTATTGGCTGACGAACACGGGCGTTTCTGCGTCGCGTCTCTATTGGGAATACAAAGGTGGATTCTTCAACGCTAAAGGCGTCAAGATCCCGGTAGCTGTAACTGTCTTCCCCGGCGAGCAATATGAAGCCCCGCGGAGTTGGACCGAACGGGCCTATCCCAAGCTCATTTATTACAACAAGGTCGACAAAGGTGGGCACTTTGCGGCGTGGGAGCAGCCGTTGCTTTTCGCTGCAGAACTCCGTGCGGCTTTCAAATCGCTGCGAGTCAATGCAACAACGTTGAATCGTTAACTCACCGACCCGGATGATCAATAGTTCCATACCCCCAAAGGAGGTTCACAGATGAAGATTTTTTGTTGTTAGCAACCGCACGTTCTTCGCAGATCGCCGTTTGCATCGTCATCGGGGTCGGCGATATGACCCTGGCCCAACAATAATAAGTGACACCGCCGTGGCTCATGGCAGTTAACAAGTTAAGAACGAAGCAAGTGAAGATTGCTCAATGGAACAACGTCTCGTTCGCGGTATCTGACCCTTGATTCAGATGACAGCAAAGCAGGAACAACATGCCAAAGCCTATTCTGATCACCGGCGCGGCGGGCCGCGTCGGCGCGATAGGGCGCACGGTTACCGAAATCCTCCTGAAGCAAGGAATAGCCGTCCGTGCGATGGTGCGAAATGAAGGGTCGGTACGATCGAATGTCCGACGATGTGCTCGCGCTAACGAGAGAAGGTCGCTGAGCGTTCAGGATTTCGTCAGGAAGAATGCGACTGCAGTTACTGCCGCGATACCCTCATGTAAGTGAGTGTAAGCGGCATTGAATAGAGGATTAATGTCTGGGGAGGTAGATGAAAGATCAAACGGTGATAGTACTGCTTGTCGAGCTGCCCGGCTGGTTGCAAGCAGCCGGCTGGGGACTCTTATCTGCATCTGGCCTTCTGATCGGGGCCGTTGGTGGGTACTACAGGTCGCTTCATCATTCCACCATTGCTCGGGTGATGACGTTCGGAGCCGGCGTACTTTTGGCTGTGGTTGCGGTGGACCTGGTGATCAGCGCGCGTCGCGCGGCAAGCCTGTACTGGACGGTCACGGGTCTGCTGTGTGGTGCGCTGGTGTTCAGTTTCGTTAACTGGCTGCTCTCACGCCGCGGAGCACAGCATCGCAAACGCTGTGGCGAATGCGTGGAGCAGCCGGAAGAAGACCGGC
>DASTOZ010000682.1:0-6441 GCA_035762365.1 Pyrinomonadaceae bacterium
CTACCAGCGCGGCAAGGTCGCGTATTCCGACGCCAACGATCAGATCGACATTGCCCATTACAAAATGGACATCGACACGCGCGACTACAACGACCGTCTGCGAGTGATCTCGCAAATGGTGGTCGAAGCGCTTCAGCCAAACTTGCGCGCCATCACTTTCCGAATCGGCGAGAGTTTGAGTGAGTACGACAACGATCGTTTGAAAAAGCAGATGCGCGTCAAGTCGGCGCGTTCAGGCAGCGCCACCCTCGACGTGATCCAGGAAGATTGGGAAGGTGGATTCACGGTTCTTCTTCCACAGGCAATCAACGCCGGTGACAAACTCGAGCTGAACCTGAACGCCGAAGGCGACTTCCTGGAGGATACAGAGTTCTGTGGGGATTGTTATTATCCGCGGTCCAACACCACGTGGTATCCGCGTCACGGTTATCTGGATCGGGCCAGTTACGAGCTCACCTTCAGACATCCCAAGAAGTGGCACGTGGCCAGTATCGGCGCACGTCTCTCCGAGGGGGTCGATCCGGAAGACAAAGATGGCGGTATCACGAAGTTTGAGATGAAACAGCCCGTGTCGTTGATCGTTTTCGCGCTTGGACCTTTTAAACGACACGAGGACGTGGTGAAGTGGGAAAAGGGGGGCGATCCTACGCCGCTCGAATTCAACTCCTTGCCTGGTGACAGGGCTGCCATCAAGGAAGATTTCATCCTCGCCGAACTGAACAACTCTGTCCGGTATTTCACCGCGTTATTTGGCGCCTACCCGTATCCAAAGTTCGGCGCCGCGTTTCATCCGTTTCCGTTTGGACAGGGTTTCCCGTCGATGTTGATGATTCTGCCGGTGGACCGCTCCAGCAAGTTCACCTATAGCTTCATCGCGCATGAGACGGCGCATCAATGGTGGGGCAACATCGTAGCCTGGCGTTCATACCGCGATCAGTGGCTGAGCGAAGGTTTCGCCGAGTACTCCGGCATTCTTTACACGGGACTGCGCGACGGTAAAGGTTCCCGAGAGGAGCTGCTGAGCCGGGCGCGCGCGTCGCTCAAGGAGCCGCCCGCGACATTGACGGGTGTTGGCAAGGGCCGACTGGTGGACGTTGGTCCGATCATCCTGGGCCGCCGCCTCAATACGAGCAAGACATTCGGCGCTTATGAGGCGTTGATCTATAACAAGGGTGCACTGGTCTTACGAATGCTGCACTTCATGCTGAGCGATCCGTCCAGTGGAAACGACAAGCCGTTCTTCGACATGATGACCGACTTCGTCGAGCGCTATCGCAACAAGACGGCATCGACTGATGACTTTCGTGCGGTGGTCAACGAACATTTTGCTAAGACGCCGATCGCGAAGAAATACGGGATGACGAATCTGAATTGGCTCTTCCGCCAATTCGTTTATCAGTCGGATTTTCCATCGTATGAAATGCAGTACAAGATTACGACGGAAGCGGATGGAAAAGTGTTCCTCACCGGAACAATCACGCAGAAGAACGCCGGTGAGAACTGGGTGATGGTGCTGCCCGTCAAGGTCGCATTCGGTGATAAGCAAGGAATGGGGACCGTGATCGTGCAGGGACCGTCCACTCCATTCAAGATCCCACTGCCCGCGGCGCCGTCGAAGGTCCAACTCGATCCCGACCGCTGGATTCTTGCGGAAAACATTTCGACCAAGGGTAATTAAATACCTTTACCCGTGTTTGGGAACCAACTCGGCGGCATGTTCGTTTCAGACAACATGCCGCCGACGTATAAGCATCCCAGATTCACGATGAAGCGAACGTGGAAAGCTTTCGGCGTACTTGCCGCGGTGATGTTTTTGCTCGTGGTAACTGGTGCGGGGGGCGCGCTGGCTGACACCATAGTTTTCTACGCCCGCATCGCCAGGCTCTACTCGCAAGACCCTCATTCCAAAATTAAAATGCCGGTCGCAGACGTGACCAGGCGCGAGGTCGCCGACACCTGGGGTGCGCCGCGCAGTGGCAGTCGCACGCATGAAGGTCAGGACATCTTTGCGCCGAAAGGAACAAAGGTCCTTTCCGCGACGAATGGTTACATCTACAAGATTGGCGAGAACAATCTCGGCGGGCAGACCGTCTCCGTGATCAGTTCGGGCGGACGTATTTACTACTACGCGCACCTCGATTCGTATGCACCGGGGATCAAAGTCGGCGATCCGGTAACGACTCGCTCGCTGTTGGGTTTTGTCGGCACGACGGGTAATGCGCAGGGCACGCCGCCGCATCTTCACTTCGGCGTCTACACCTTCGGCTATGGCAACGCGATCAATCCGCTGCCGCTCATCACCGACCGTACCGCTTCGGCGCCGGTGATAACGACCAGAACACCGCCACAAAGAGACGCTAGAATCCGCGGCCGGTTGCGCGTCTCGTAAAGCAGGTTCTTTTCAGAAACGTTTTTCGGAATTTTCTCATTCTTAGTGAACGACGTTTTTCCTAAGAAGGAGAATTCCATGCCCAATCCCCAGCCCCTGCCCGCTGACGTTCCGCCACCCGCAACGAACGACTGGCGCCGTTTCTTCAACGGCATCGAATACCGCTGCGACCCGCGCGGGATCTACCTGCGTGATGTGCATGGCGGAACGGAACCCTTGCGCACTCCCGGCACACCGACGACGTGCGAGGCAATCTGGCAACTGTGCGGTGAATACATCATCGCCGCGTCAAAGAAGTATGGCGTTGCGCCGGAGCTGATTATGATGACCATCGCGACAGAGGCGGCATTCGCGAAAAAACACAGTTTCACCGGGCCCCTGACATTTCGTTGGGAGCCGCACGTCGAGGTGAATGACGTACAGCCTCATCACTTCGGCGACTACAGTGCTGGTCCGATGCAGACTCTCGCTACGACGGCGCGCTGGGTGATCCGTTCGCAGCACCTCGACTACGACCCGTTTGGCGTCGCCCCCGATTACAAACAAAAACCAGCGCCGCCGGAGACGCATCCCTTGTACGACCTCAAGACCAACATTGATATCGGAACGGCGGAGATCAAGCAACGGTGGGCCGGGACCCACGACGATCCGATCAAGGTGTCCGCGGCGTTCAATGCGGGCGGCATCTACGAGTCGGACAAGAACCGATGGCGCCTGAAGACGTATGGCGATCATCTGGATCGTGCCGCCAAGTGGTATGGCGACGCGTGCGCGGTGGTGGGTCCACTCCGCGGTTAAAGAGTGAAGCGCTGCTCCTTCCGAAGTGCACGAAAATTTGACTCGAAACCCCGCTTGGCTTATTGTTTCGCCCAGTTCGCAGTTCCAAGTCTGTATTCCACAACAATCAGCCATTCGGAAGGAGCTTACGCATGCGTGCGCGATCCCGCTTTCTCCCTATCTGTGTTCTAGTCCTCGCATTCTTCGCAGCCATCTTTCTTCTGGCCCCGCGCTCAGAAGCAAACAACGCGTCTCAGGATCCACCGGCGCCACCAGCGGGCGGCGGTCAGGAACAACCACAAGGCCCAGCGGGCCGGCCGACTCCGTCGACCGACCCACGGCCTTACGATCGTGTGATCACGAAGGACGCCAAGACCGATGAAGGCGTCTTCAAAATTCACACCATTAAGGACAAGATCTATTACGAGATCCCGAAGAGTGAACTGGACAAAGAATTCCTTTGGGTCAGCCAGATCGCCAAGACGACGCTCGGCGTCGGCTACGGCGGTCAGGCCGCAGGAAACCGCGTCGTAAGATGGGAGCGCAAAGGCAATCGCATCTTCCTGCGCAACATCTCGTACGACGTGGTCGCGGATCCGAAGCTACCCGTGTCGCGCGCGGTCCAGGCGTCGAACAACGACACGGTGATCATGGCATTCAACGTCGAAGCGATCGGTAAAGATGATGCCGCCGTGATCGACGCAACGCGCCTGTTCACTTCCGAAGTGACGGAGTTCAGCGCGCGCACGCGTTTACGCGCGCGTGGTTTCGATGCGTCGCGTTCATTCATCGAGAAGACGAAGTCGTTTCCGACGAACATCGAGGTCGAAGTGTCACAGACCTACACTTCGCCGCCGGATCTGACACCCGCCGGAGGTGGTGGTCCACAACCAGCGCCGAACCCGTTTGCGCAGGGCATGCGTGCGGGAACGAATGCGACAGTCGTCATGCACTACAGCATGGTCAAACTTCCCGAGAAGCCGATGATGCCACGTTTGTTCGACGATCGCGTCGGCTATTTCAGCATCCGCAAGTACGACTACGGTCTCGACGAGCAAAAGGCGGCGGAGCGTCGCTACATCACGCGCTGGCGTCTCGAGAAGAAAGATCCGAACGCAGCGATCTCCGAGCCGGTGAGACCGATTGTTTACTACGTCGATCCGGCGACGCCTGCGAAGTGGGTCGCGTGGATCAAGAAAGGCATCGAAGATTGGCAGCCGGCGTTTGAAGCAGCCGGTTTCAGGAACGCGATCATCGCCAGGGAAGCACCGTCGAAAGAGGAAGATCCTAACTGGGATCCCGAAGACGCGCGCTATTCCGTGATTCGTTACCTGCCATCGACGATTGAGAACGCCTCCGGTCCGCACGTGAACGATCCGCGAACCGGCGAGATTCTCGAGTCGGACATTCAGTACTACCACAACGTGATGAACCTGCTGCGTAGCTGGTCGTTCATCCAGGTTGGTCCACTCGATCCGCGTTTCAAGAAGTTGCCACTGCCGGATGATCTGATGGGACGTTTGGTTGAGTACGTCGTGGCGCACGAAGTCGGCCACACGCTCGGCTTCCAGCACAACATGAAAGCGAGCGCGACCTATCCGGTCGACAAGCTTCGCGACGTGCAGTGGCTGAAGACGATGAGTCACACGCCGACGCTGATGGACTATTCGCGCTTCAACTACGTCGCCCAACCCGAAGACAACATTCCGCTCGAGCAACTGATTCCGCAGATTGGCCCGTACGACAAGTGGGCCACGATGTGGGGTTACAAGCCGATTCCGGGCGCGAAGAGTCCAGACGATGAGAAGAAGACTCTCGACGAATGGGCGCGCGAACAGGACTCGAAAGCGTACCTGCGCTTCTCGACCGCCGACGCACGCGGTTCCGATCCGGGTGAAAACACGGAAGCCGTCGGCGACGGCGACGCGATCGCCTCGACCACACTCGGCCTCAAGAACCTGAAACGCGTTGCGGACATGATCCTGCCCGCGACGACCCACCCGGGCGAGCCGTACGACGATCTGGAAGAGCTTTATGCCCGCATGTTGGGCCAGTGGGCCACTGAGATGAACCACGTCACAGCGATCGTGGGTGGCTTCAACTCGCAACAAAAACATGGCGGACAGGACGGCGTTCGCTTCGTAATTGTTCCGAAAGAAAAACAGTCGGCGGCCGTGCGGTTTATAAACGAGAACGCCTTTGCCACACCGTCCTGGGCATTGAAGTCTGACATTCTGCGACGCATCGAGCCTGCGGGCGCGCTGGCGCGAGTGAATGCGGCGCAAGAGCGTGTGTTGAATTCGCTTTTGAGCAACACGCGTTTCGATCGGCTCGTGGAACAGGAAGCAATCGACGGCATGGCGGCGTACAAACCGGCGGATTTCATGTCGGACGTTCGCCGTGGCATTTGGAGCGAGATCGAGGCGGGACCGGTGAAGATCGACGTCTATCGTCGCAATCTCCAGAACTCGTACATCGATCTGCTGTCCGCGAAGCTGAACGGGCGGCCGGCCGTTATCGACGACTACCGCGCGCTGATCAAAGCCGAGCTGCGCGATCTGAGTAACGCTATCGGCGCGGCGATGCCGCGTGCGACAGATCGACAAACACGCGCTCACCTCGCCGATGCACGCGATCAGATCGCGAAGGCGCTGGATCCGAAGTTTGCTCCGCCAGCAACTCCCGCGACTGTGGTGTTTCCGTTCGGGATTGACGACGGGATTACTTTCAACTCCGATTCAAGCTCGATCGAGAATTTCAGTTGGAGCGACTGCTGGCCGGACTACGCGATTCGAATTCGTCCCCGTCAGTAGGAGCGAAATAGGTTTGTCAGTAGTTGTGTTCGAGCAAATTCGTGGTGCGCTCGGTGACGCTATCGGGCGCAGACACGAGCGTCGTTGGTGAAGCTGAGGCGCCGCCTTCCGGAAGATCGCGAGGCGGAGCAACCGCGGGGTGGTCCAACTCGAGTTCCTTTCGGGGGCGAATCAATAAGCCCGCCAGGATGTGTCCGACACCGGAGAGCGTCGGCAGCAGGCCAAACAGCCAGATGATTCGCACGACCGGATCGATCTCGAACGGAACCTGAGCGATGACGTGCGGTGGGAGTTTTAAAACGAGCGCGGCCGACAAGTAGTACAGAAAGATCGTCAGGCCGACGCCGGAGAACATAGAAACGATGCCCGTGGTGAGGTGCTTCTCGCGTCTTTCCGCGGGCGTTTTCTTTTTTCCGATTTGAATTAACGGGCGGGGTAATTCCTTGCCTTTGGCGATCGCCT
>DASTOZ010000683.1:0-3151 GCA_035762365.1 Pyrinomonadaceae bacterium
GCGTGCACGCCGACACGAGCCCCGACCGCTTCAACACGATCGAGCTCGACGGCTTTCTCGGCAAGAACTACGTCATCACATATCACCACAACACGTTCCGCAGCATCAATAACGTCAAACAACTGCTGCGCACCAGTCCGATCCTGTGCCGGCGTGGTCCGGCCTTCCTGTGCCATCAGATCCTGGACCAGATTGTTGACTACTACTCGCCGGTGCTCGACGATTTCGATGACCGGATCGATCAACTTGAAAGCTCGATCTTCACTTTGAAGCAGCCGAATAACGAGATCCTTGCTCAGATCATGGAACTGAAACGCGGCGTGTTGCGCCTGCGCCGGATCTCGGTGAAGCAGATGGACGTCATCCTGCGTATGAGCCGCGGCGAGTTTGCCGACTTGATTCCCGAAGACATGCGCCCGTTCTATCGCGACGTGCACGATCACCTGACGCGCGTCGTGGACCTGGCTGAGAACTATCGCGACTTGCTTAGCGGAGCGCTGGAAGCTTACCTGTCGGTGGTGTCGAACCGGTTGAACGAGATCATGAAAGTGTTGACGATCTTCTCGGCCGTCATGCTGCCGCTGACGTTCATCGCCGGCGTTTACGGTATGAACTTCGACAACATGCCCGAGCTGCACTCCCGCTACGGTTACTACGCGACCTGGACGTTGATGATCCTCGTGGCGGTGACGATGCTGCTCTTCTTTTGGCGACGCGGATGGATCGGCAATCGAGGCACTGCCGATGTATCATCCGACGATTAATCACATGGGATCGGCGTCGTCGAGCTCCTTTGGCTCGTCTAACGCCCCATCCGGACTTAGACCATCAGTGTCGTCGATGTCGTCAGTGTTCGCCTCTGACTCTTCGATGTCCTTCAACGTCTCTTTGCTTGTTGCCTCTTTGTTCGTCGCCGGCTCTTCCCTTTTCTTGATCGTGTCCAACTCGTCTGCCCTCCTCACGAACCAAAAGCCTTGATGACGAGCGCGGTTCCAATCGCGCCGTAGATTCCCGCGACCACATCGTCCGCCATTATCCCGAAACCGCCATGTAAGGCTTCAAATCGACGGGCAGGATACGGTTTGAAGATGTCGAAAAGACGGAAAAGATTAAACGAAACAATCACCCACACGATCCATGGTCCATCGGGGACGAGAAAAGCCAGCGGCAACAACGAGATCATCTGCCCGGCGACCTCGTCGACCACCACTTTACCCGGATCTTTCTTGCCGAGAAGCTTTTCCGTCCGCGTTGCGGCCCAAACGCCAAGCACCACTATGACGGGAATGAAGAGAAGTTGAAGCGGCAAGTAGACCAGCAACAGAAAGATCGCGACGCCAACCATCGACCCGAACGTTCCGGGGATCAACGGCAGGTAACCAACTCCGAACGTCGCAAGCGCCAGTGCCGCGTAATCGAGCGGCGAACGTGGCGAACGTTTCAGGGCAGGCAGCGGAACGTCCGCGGGCGACACGACAACCGTCGGGTTGAGTTCGTCGCTGGATTCTTTGACGGGCACGGGGGGCAAGTTACGCGAGAATCCTTCCAATCAAATCATGCTCGTGCGCTTCCGTGATCTCGACTTGCACAAAATCTCCGGTCGACGGCAGCACACCATCGGGAACGTCGTTGATCAAAACGCAGCCGTCGATGTCCGGCGCCTGCGTTTCCATTCTGCCTTGCCACAGCAGCTCGCTCTCTTTCGACTCGCCTTCGAAAAGCACGCGCACGACTTCGCCGACGCGCGCCTTGTTGTTTCGCTGTGAAATGCGCGCCTGCTCTTTCATCAACGCGGTGCGTCGTCGTGAACCAGTTCGATGCGGAACCTTGTTTGCCAACGTGAACGCGGGCGTGCCTTCCTCGTCTGAATAGGTGAAGACGCCGACGCGATCGAATTCCACGTTCTTCACGAAAGCCATCAACTCTTTGAAGTCCTCTTCAGTCTCGCCGGGGAAGCCCGTGATGAACGTGGTTCGGACGGCGATGCCGGGAACGCGACGTCGCACTCGTTCGATCAAACGTTCGAGGCTCGCGCGGTTCCCGCCACGCTTCATCAGTTTCAGCACGTGCTGCGATGCGTGTTGCAGCGGCATGTCCAGATACTTCACCGCTTTTGGCTCCTCGGCGAGCACGTCGAGAAAAGCATCGCTGATGTGCGTCGGATAGGTGTACATCACGCGGACCCATTCGATCCCGTCGGTGTGTGACAGTTCGCGAAGTAGTCGGGCCAATGCGTCCTGCTTGCCGAGGTCTTCGCCGTAGCGCGACGAGTCCTGGGCCACGAGGATCAATTCCTTCACGCCTTCTTCGGCTAGCTGATGAGCTTCGGCGACGATCGAACCGAAGCGGCGGCTACGAAAATGACCGCGCATCTGCGGAATGAAACAGAACGCGCACGGGCGATCGCAGCCTTCCGCGATCTTGATGAACGCGTAATGCGAAGGCGTAGCGAGCACGCGCGGCGTCGAGTCGTCGTAAAGATAGGTGGCGCTTTGATTGCCGAGCGGGATGACAGGCAGCGTGCGCGTGTTGGTCTTCGGATCGCAAACGGCGAGGATATCGTTGATCTGGCTCGTGCCGATGAACGCGTCGACTTCGGGCATCTCTGCCTTCAACTCGTCGCGATAGCGCTCGACCAAACAACCGGCGACGACCAGTCGTTGCGCGTGGCCTTCCGTCTTCAAACGAGCGGCTTCGAGGATCGCGTCGATCGATTCCTGCTTGGCCGAATCGATAAAACCGCACGTGTTCACGACGACGGTGTCGGCCTGCGCCGCGTCTGCCGTGATCTCATAACCATTCTGTTTGAGTTGGCCCATCATCACTTCGCTGTCGACGAGGTTCTTGGGACAACCCAGGCTTACAAAACCGATTTTCTTCATTTATTTCCGTGTGAATTCCTATCCGTGTTGGTCTCTAGTTCGGCCAATGCGTTTTCGATCTCGCGTTTTTCCGCAGCTGAGAGACGTTGGCCGCCAAATCTGACGCGGTTGTATGCGCGAGTGATCATCACGGCTTGCCCCTGGAGTGCCTGAACGTCGGCCAATGTGTTTGCGAATTCTATGGGCGTGAGATGCTTGTCGCGGGAGAGTCCGCGTTGTTCCATCGCGGTCAACAGCCGCTCGTAAAATTCCACGCTCGAGTACGTTGC